>NZ_VISW01000006.1:0-194857 GCF_007827635.1 Micromonospora sp. CNZ296 | reverse complement strand
CGCCGGCGCAGCCCGTCGACGTCGGGCGCGATGTCGCCGGGGCGGGGCGCGTCACCGAGCGCGGCCGGGTCGGCGACGGTCTCCCCGACCAGCGGGTGGCCGACGCCGCGCCGGCGCAGCCCGTCGACGTCGGGCGCGATGTCGCCGGGGCGGGGCGCGTCACCGAGCGCGGCCGGGTCGGCGACGGTCTCCCCGACCAGCGGGCTGCCGGCGTAGCTGAGCAGCATGGACATCTCCTGGAGGAACTGCCGTTCCAGGTCGGCGCGGTCCACCTCCTCGGTGCCGGCCATCCGTACCGCCCGGCCGACGATCTCCTCGCCCTCCGGCCGCCGCTCGGTCTCGTAGCTGTCGAGCAGGCCGGGCGCGGCGAGCCCGCGTACCGCCAGGGCCAGCTTCCAGGCGAGGTTCCAGGTGTCCTGGATGCCGGTGTTCATGCCCTGGCCGCCGGCCGGCGGGTGCAGGTGGGCGGCGTCCCCGGCGACGAACACGCGACCGTCGCGGTAGCGGTCGACGATGCCGTGGCTGATCCGGAACACCGACGACCAGCGCAGGTTGCTCGCCCGGGTGCCGGGCGGCGCCAGGCGGTCCAGCGCGGCCTGCACGTCCTCGATCGTCGGTTCGTCGAGTTCCTCGCTGAACCCGGGCGGGGCGTCCCGTCCGCCGGTCTGGGCGAAGAACCGGGGCGGGGCGAGGGTGGCGATGCGGTAGCGGTGCTCGCCGCGCAGCGGTACGCAGACGAGCATCCCGTCCATCTGCCCGTCGGTCATGTGCAGGAACCGCAGCAGGTGCCCGTCCGGCATGTCCCAGTCCACGTCGACGTCCACCAGCATGAACAGTTGCGGGAACCGGCCGAGCCCGCCGGTGAAGGTGAGCCCGAGCCGCTCCCGTACCCGGCTGTGCGCGCCGTCGGCGCCGACCAGGTACGCCGCGCGTACCGTCTCGGTGCCGCCGTCGGCGGTGCGGACTGTGGCGGTCACGCCGTCGGCGTCCTGGGTGAAGTCGACGAGTTCGGCACCGCGCTGCGGGCGGACCCCGAGCGTGGCCAGCCGGGCGGTGAGGATCCGCTCGGTCTCGTACTGCGGCAGGCCGAGGTGGGCGTACGGCAGGCCGGGCAGTTCCCAGCTCATCCGGTGGGTCTGCTCGCCGTTGACGAAGACCGTGTTGCCGGTGAGCCAGATGCCGGCGTCCATGGCCTCGCGGACGACGCCCTGCTCCTCCCAGATCTCCATGGTGCGGCAGTGCACACCGATCGCCTTGTCGGCGTGGCCGGGCGGGGTGGCCTGCTTGTCGATCACCAGGCAGTCGATGCCCCGCCGGGCCAGTTCGACGGCGGCGGTCAGCCCGGTGGGCCCCGCCCCGACGACGAGTACGTCTGTTGTCCTGTGCACGTCGGCCTCCCAGCCCGTGGTGGGTTGTCGGCGGCCGTCCGCGTCGGGCACGACGTGGAACAGCCGGCGCCGGATGTCGAGAAGGAACGGCGCGATCGGCCCGGCCTGCGCCGAGGCGTGGGCCGGGTCGCCGATCCAGGCGAGGAACGGCGCGGCGCCGTCCCACTCGGCGAAGATGTGGTGGATGTCCGAGCCGGGCTCCCGCAGCAGTTGTTCGCGGCGGTAGCCGGGTATCGCCGCCATCCGCCGGACCACCTCGGGGTAGCCGCTGTGGAACTCGGCGAGCCGGTCGAGCGGCACTGTCAGTTCGACGTCCACGTAGACCGGACCCGTCCCGTCCCCGGTCTCGCGCATCAGCGGGTAGCCGGGGTCGCCGTCCGGCTCGGTCAGCGGCCGGAGCAGGTCGGCCAGGCGGGCCGCCACCGGCCCCCGCCGGTACGCGCGCAGCGCCGCCTCGTCGGCCCACTCGGTGACGACGACGAAGCCGCGCGGGTCGAGGGCGTCGCGCAGCAGCTCGTGCCGCAGGTTGCCGACCAGCGCGCCGAGCTGCCCGGCGACCGTCTCGAAGGCCGGCCCGACCGCGGGCTCGCAGCCGGTGCGCGCGCGCAGCCGGAGCATCGTCCTGATCATGCAGCCCCCTCGAACGGTGCCGTCGTCGTGCCGCGACCCTGCCGCAGCGCGCGTCACCCGCTCGTCACCGTCGACCCGCCGCACGTCCGGTCCCGGTGACGCCGCCGGGACGGCGGCGCTTATTGCAAAACTTTGGCAACAAGCCTCGACAGGTCCACCGGCGGTAACTATCGTGAGCGGCATGACTCCTTACGATTTGGACGTGCGGGCCTGGCAGGAGAGCTGGGACCGGCAGCAGGAGGCGTACCTGCCCGACCGGGAGCACCGCTTCGCGGCGATGCTCGACGCCGTCGAGGCGGTCGCCGGCGACCGGCCGCCACGCGTCCTCGACCTCGCGGGCGGCACCGGATCGATCAGCCTGCGGACGCTGGCCCGCCGGCCGGACGCCGAGGTGACGGTGCTCGACCTCGACCCGGTGCTGCTCACACTCGCCGAGGCGGCGCTGGCCGGGCGGGCCACTGTGGTGACCGCCGACCTCAACCGGCCCGACTGGGCCGCCGCGCTGCCGCACCGCGACTACGACGCCGTGCTCACCGCGACCGCCCTGCACTGGCTCGACGGTCCGCGCCTCGCGCGGTTGTACGGCGAGATCCGCGACGTGCTGCGCCCCGGCGGGGTGTTCGTCAACGCCGACCACATGCCCGACGAGGGGATGCCGACGCTGACCGGCCGACTGCACACGCGGGCCGGCGAGCAGCGGGCGGCCCGGCACCGCGCGGGCGCGGCGCTGTCCTGGTCGGACTGGTGGGAGCAGGCAGCCGACGATCCGGTGCTCGGGCCGCTGGTGGAGAAGCGGCGGCAGATCTACCCGACCGGGCACAGCCCGGAGTGGAACCCGCCCGCGACCTGGCACCTGGACGCGCTGCGCGCGGCGGGCTTCACCGAGGCCGGCGTGCTCTGGCGCGGCGGCGCGGACGCCGCGGTGGCCGCACTGCGCTGACCCCGGCGGCGCAGCCGGCTCGGCGGCGACCGACGCCGCGCGGGCGCCCGAGGGCGGCGGGCGGTCAGGACAGCAGTCGGGCCAGTTCGGTACGCGAGCGGACGCCCAGCCGGTGGAAGACGTTGCGCAGGTGGTGGTCGACGGTCCGGGTGGACAGGCACATGCGGGTGGCGATCTCCCGGTTGGTCGCCCCTTCCGCGACCAGCCGGGCGATGTGCAGTTGCTGCCCGGTCAGCAACTGCTCCGGGCCGTGCCGCACCGGCCCGACCGACTCCCCCGCCGCGCGCAGCTCCTCCCCCGCCCGGTCGGCCCAGACGGCGGCGCCGAGCAGGGTGAACGCCTCCCGGGCCCGGTGCAGGTGCGCGCGGGCGTCCCGCGGCCGGCGCCGGCGGCGCAGCTCGCGGCCGAACAGCAGCTCGGTGCGGGCGCGCTCGAACCGGTCGGTGTCGGCCGGGTGCAGCCGCAGCGCCGTGTGGAACTCCCGTTCGGCCTCCGGACCGCCGCGCGGCGCGAGCAGCGCCCGGCAGCGCGCGGCGAGCGCCCGCCGCGACGGGCTCGCCGTACTGCTGGCCCAGTGGTCGAACACGGCGAGCGCGGCGGCCGGCCGCCCGCCGTCGTGGGCGGCGGCCTCCACGAGGTACGGCGTGGCCATCACCTGGACCAGCACCTGCCCCCGGCCGGTGCGGGTACGGGCCAGCGCGGACAGCCGGGCCACCGCGTCGGCGTACCGGCCGTCGATCAGGTCCAGCACGCCGAGCGCCCAGCGGGCGTAGGCGTCCGGCCGGCTCCCCGGCGCGGCCCCGTCACCGATCTCGGCGATCCGGGCCAGCGCGGCGTCCCGGTCGGCGCGGACCGCGGCCAGCACGGCGAGGATGCCGAGGTGCACCTGGGCGCACACGTGCTGGCCCGTGGCGCGGGCCGCGCGCACGCCCTCGCGGGCGGTCTCCGCCGCGGCCTCGTGCCGGCCCAGCCAGTACTCGGCGACCGCCCGCAGCTCCAGCGCCCGGGGCAGCAGGGACAGCTCGCCGCGTGAGCGGGCCGCCTCGGCCGCCCGGCCGGCGAGCCGGTGCGCGGGACCGTCCACTGCGACCAGCAGTGCGGCCGCGGCGGCGCAGACGAGCGCGCCGGGGGTGAGCGCGGGCCCGGTCAGCCGGCCGCCGAGGACGACGACCCGGCGCAGCGCCGGGCCGCCGCGCGCGTGGTCGCCGCGCAGCGTCGCCCCGACGCCCGAGGCGAACGTGGCCAGCAGGTCGAGCTCGGGCGGGTCGCCGGGCCGCCGCAGCGCCTCGGCCCGGCGGGCCACCTCGGCGTACCGGTACTGGTCGCCGGTGACGCAGATGGCCTCGCCGGCCCGGACCAGCGCCAGCAGCGCGGCCCGCCGGTCGGCCGGCGCGACCGCGTCGGCGGCGGCCAGCAGCGTGACGACCGCGGCGGCGGGCGCGTCGCAGCGCAGCTGCATGTCGCCGCGGAGCAGGTCGGCCCGGCCCTCGACGGGCGACGCGGCGGGCAGGCGTCGCAGCAGCCCTCGGGCCTGGTCCGGGTCGCCTGCTGTCCAGGCGCACCGCGCGGCCGCGACTGTCAGTTCGGCGGCGCGGCCGGGGTCGGGGCTCAGTTCGGCGGCGCGGCGCAGCACGACCGCCGCGGCGGCGCGGTCCGGCACCTCGTCGACAGCCGCGCTCAGCTCGGCGGCGAGCACGTCGGAGGGACAGTCGGCGGCGGTGGCGTGGCGCAGCGCCCGGCCCAGCGTGCCCTCGGCGAGCGTGCCGGCCAGCAGCAGGTGCGCCGCGCGCAGGTCGGCGAGCGGCGCGACGGCGGTGATCATCGTGCGGGCGAGCGGGTGCGGGAACGTCACCCCGCCGGGCCCGGTGCGCAGCAGTCCGGCGGCCTCGGCGGGAGCGAGCGCCTCGACCGTCAGCCCGGCCGCCCACGCGGCGCGGACCAGGGTGCCCGGGTCGTCGCCGGGGTCGAGCGCGGCGAGCAGCACCATCCGCCGGGTCGGGACCGGCAGCCGGTCCAGGCGGGCCCGGTACGCGGCGGCGAGCGCGCCGTCCACGGGCGGCGCGTCGGGCAGCGGCGCCTCGCCCCGCCACTGGGCGGGGGTGAGCGTGCCGGCCAGGTCGGTCAGCGCCGCCGGGCTGCCCCGGCTGAGCGCGGCCAGTGCGGCGGCGACCGGCGCGGGCGGCCGCTCGCGGAGCCCGGCGAGCATCGCGTGGCACTCGTGGGCGTCCAGCGGGCGCAGCCGGTGAGCGGGTACGCCGTCGACGGTGGCCGGTGCGGTCGCGGTCAGCAGCATCGCCACCGGCAGCCGGCGCAGCCGGCGCGCCACCACGGCGAGCGTCCAGGCGCTCTGCGGATCGCCGGTGTCGAGGTCGTCCACCGTGCACAGCATCGGCCGGTCCGCGGCTACGGCGGCGAGCAGGGAGCGCACCGCCGCGGCCAGGGCCAGCCGCTGCTCGGCCGGGCACCCGTCGCCGCCCAGCGCCCGGCGCAGCAGCCGGCGTTGCCGCACCGGGAGTGCGGTGTCCGCGTCCAGCACCGGGTCGAGCAGGCGGTGCAGCCCGGCGTAGGGCAGTGTCGCCTCGTCGGCCAGGCCGCCGCCGGCGAGCACCGCGCGCTGCCCGGCCCACCTGCGGGCGTACGCCAGCAGCGCGCTGCGCCCGGAGCCGGGCGGCCCGTGGAACAGCAGGGCGCCGCCGTCGTCGCGGTCGAGGAGCCGGCGGATCGCGTCGCACTCGTCGTCCCGGCCCCGCAAGGCTATATGCACTGTCGATGCAGAAACCATGCATGCAGTGTCACAGATGGGCAACCCGTCGGAAAAGAGGCGGACACGCTCCCGGGGTGGCCGCCGTGGCGACCACCCCGGGAGCGGAGGGGATCAGGAGCTGGGGCAGGTGTTGCGGTACTCCTCGATCGCCGACCCGGTCGGACCGGGGCAGAGGAACTGCTCGTAGCGGGTGTCGTCGTCGACGAACCGCTTCAGCCACGCGACCGTCTGCTTCGCCGTCGGCGTGTTCACGGTCTGCGGGAAGAAGTGGCTCGCGCCGTTCAGCTCCAGGTACGCCTTCTCCGAGGACGCCGGGATGCTGTTGTAGAACGGGATCGAGTGGCTCGCCACCGGTGCCACGCTGTCGCTCTCGCCGCCGATGATGAGCGTCGGCACCCGTACGTCGGACCAGGTCTTGTCCAGGTTCCACGGCGCGAGCGGGACGGCGGCCTGCAACGACGGCCGGGCCGCCGCGGCCTCCAGGCTGCCGCCACCACCCATCGAGTGCCCGGCCACTGCCAGCCGGGAGGAGTCGATCCGGCCCCGGACCGAGCTGCGCTGGGTCAGGTAGTCCAGCGCGGCCAGGAGCTGGCGGCCCCGGCTGTCCGGCTGGTCCAGCCGCGTATTGGTCTCGATGCCGATCACCACGAAGCCGTGCGAGGCGATCCGCGGCCCCAGCCAGCTCAGGCTGGACCACGAGGCGGTGTAGCCGGGCGAGATGGCGACCGCGCCGAAGGTGCCCTCGGCGGTGCTGGTCGGGTAGTAGATGACGCCGCCGCCGAAGCCGGTGACGCTCAACGAGGAGACGTTGATCGAGGAGGTGGCGAACGGCCCGCGACTGGCCTCCAGGATGGCGTTCGTGGGCGCCGGGCCGCGCTCGTAGGGGCTGGCCGCGTTCGCGGCGACCGGGACGGCGAGGGCGCCGCCGGTGGCGAGCAGTGCGGCCACGGCGAGGCGGGCCAGGGCACGGACGGAGGTACGGGAACGGATGGTGGTGGGCACGTCGGTCACTCCTTGCGCCGGAATTACATCGACATGCGTCAGCATCCGCGCCCGGACCGCCGACGCGCATCGGTGAAATCACCGGTCCCCCGGCACCGACGGTGACCCGGCCGTGACATGCACGGCGGACGATTGACCCCATGCATCCGACCCGACGGCGCCTGACCCGGCGGCACCTGCTCGGCGCCACAGCGGCGGCGGGCGTCACCGGCCTGGCCACCGGCTGCGACCCGGACCGCCCGGCGGCCGGGACCGCGGTGTCCGACGACGCGCCCGCCCTGGATCCGGCCAGTTGGGACAGCGTCCGCGCCCAGTTCGCGCTCGACCGCTCCCGGGCGCACCTGGCCACGTTCGTCTTCGCCCCGCACCCGGCCCCGGTACGGGCCGCCGTGGCCACCCACCGCGCCGGCCTCGACCGGGACGCCTCCGGCTACCTGGCCGCGAACGAGGAACGGCTGGACCGGGCGGTGCTCGCCGCGGCGGCCGGGCACCTCGGCGCCCGCTCGGACCACATCGCGCTCACCGACTCCACGACCATGGGCCTCGGCCTGGTCTACAGCGCGATCCGACTGCGACCGGGCGAGGAGGTGCTGACCACCGAGCACGACTTCTACGCCACCCACGAGGCGCTGCGGCTGCGCGCCGAACGCGACGGGGTGACAGTACGCCGGGCCCGCCTCTACCGCGACGCGGCCACGGCCGGGGCGGACGAGATGGTCGCGGGACTGACCGCGGCGCTCACGCCGCGTACCCGGGTGGTGGCGCTGACCTGGGTGCACTCCAGCACCGGCGTGAAGCTGCCGGTACGCCGGCTGGCCGAGGCGGTCCGCGAGCGCAGCCCGGAGGCGTTGCTCTGCCTCGACGCGGTGCACGGGTTCGGCGCCGACGCGTCCACACCGGAGCAGCTCGGCTGCGACGTGCTCGTCTCCGGCTGCCACAAGTGGCTGCTCGGGCCGCGCGGCACCGGCCTGGTCTGGGCCGCCGAGCGGGCGTGGGCCCGGATGACGCCGGTGATCCCCAGCTTCGACAGGCGCGGCATCGGTCGCTGGCTCGCCGGCGGCACGGGTGGGCAGCCCGTGCCACCGGGCCCGGCGCACACGCCCGGCGGCTACCACAGCTTCGAGCACCGCTGGGCGCTCGCCGACGCGTTCGCGTTCCACCGGCGCATCGGCCCGGCCCGGGTCGCCGGGCGCACCCGGGAACTCGCGGACCTCCTCAAGGAGGGGCTGGCCGGGATCCGGGGCGTCCGGCTGGTCACGCCGCGCGACGCCGACCTGTCCGCCGGGGTGGTCTGCTGCGAGGTGCCGGGCGTGCCGGCGGACCGGGCGGTGGACCGGCTGCGGTCGGCCGGCGTGATCGCCAGCAGCACGCCCTACCGGCCGTCGTACCTGCGCTTCGGCGCGACGATCGCGAACGGCGAGCAGGACGTGGAGGCGGCGCTGCGGGCGGTCCGCACGCTGGTCTGAGCCGCTCCGGCTGTCACTCGGTGAACTCGCAGAAGGACAGCACCCTGTCGAACCGCCGGGCGGCGAGGTCGTCGTGGCGGATCAGGAACCGCGCGTTGACGTACTCCTCGTCCGGTACGCCGAACTGGGCCAGTGGCACCCACTCGCGCATCACCCGCTGCTCCTCCTCGTACAGAGCCACCATCTGCTCCTGGCGGGGTAGCGACCTCGCCTGCCGCTCCCGCTCCATCATGATCACCTCGGGCGGGTCCTGCGCCGAGATGGTTTGACATCCTCTCCGCCCTAAGGGACGGAGATTCCCTCCACGCTGCGCGTGGAACACGCGGCGTCCGGGTGGGTTCCCGCTTCGTTGCGCGCCGCCGGGACGAGCCCCGGTCTTACGTGCGCTCCACGGGCGTTGAAGTCCGCCTGCCCGGCGGCCTTGACGTTCTTCGCGGCGTTCACGTCCCGGTCGTGGGCTGCCCCGCAGGGGCAGTCCCACGCTCGGACGTTGAGCGCCATCTTCTCGTTGATCCGGCCACAGTCGGAGCACATGCGGGTGGACGGGAAGAACCGATCCACCCGGCCGAAGGTGCGTCCGTACCGGGCGGCCTTGTACTCCATCATGGCGGTGAAGCTGGCCCAGCCCGCGTCGTGCACGGACTTCGCGAGCCGCGTCCGGCCGAGACCGACGACGCACAGGTCCTCGACGTACACCGCTTGGTTCTCGCGGATGATCGCCGTGGACAGCTTGTGCTGCCAGTCCCGCCGCATGTCGGCCACCCGGGCGTGCGCCCGTGCGACCTTGACGACGGCCTTCTTGCGGTTGGCCGAGCCCTTCTGCTTGCGGGACAGGTCGTGTTGCAACCGCTTGAGCTTGCGCGCGGCCCGGCGCAGGAACGTCGGCGCCGCCACCTTCGTGCCGTCCGAGAGCACCGCGAAGTGGGTCAGGCCCAGGTCGATCCCGACCTCGGAGTCGACCGGCGGTAACGCCTCGTCCTCGCCCGTCTGCACGACGAACGACGCGAAGTACCGTCCGGCCGCATCCCGGATGATCGCCACCGATGACGGGTCTGAGGGCAGCGTCCGGGACCAGCGGACTGCGAGGTCGCCGATCTTCGGCAACCGCAGCCGGTCGTTGTCGAGGACCTTGAACCGGGAGTTCTTCGTGAAGCGGATGGCCTGCCGGTTGTCCTTGCGGGAGCGGAACCGGGGAGGTGCGACCTTGCGGCCCTTGCGCTTGCCCGTGATCGAGTTGAAGAAGTTGCGGTACGCGGTGTTCAGGTCCGCCAGTGCCTGCTGCAACACCACGGTGGAAACCTCTCCCAGCCACGCGCGTTCCGGCGTCGCCTTCGCCTCGGTGATCAGACGCCGGGACAGCTCCCCGTCGGAGATGTACTTCTCCCCCGCCTCCCGGGCCTGCTGACGCAGGCGCAGCCCGTCGTTGAACACAACCCGCGCGCACCCGAACGCCCGCGCCAGCTCGATCTGCTGGCCAGGCGTCGGGTACACGCGGTAGTTGTACCGGAGCTGCACACACACAAGTGTACACAAGGTTACGATGGCGACTATGAGTGACACCCGCGAAAATGAGATCAGCGTCCGCGAGCTGCGCAAGACGCTCGCCGGAGCGCTCAACGGCGTCGCCGTCTACGGCAAGACCCTTTACGTGACCAACCACGGACGCCGGATCGCTGCCATCGTGCCGGTCCCCGTGGCCGAGCAGAACGAGCGGGCGCGAGGTTAAGGCACTGCTCGGGCCTTGGCGGCCCTCCCAGCGCGGGCCTTCCCCGGCCTGAAGGCCGGAGCACTGGCCCGCACTTCGGTAGCCGCCGATGAAGACGTCCTCCGGCAGCCACGACTGCCGCTCCGGCCAGAGCTGCTCGGCCAGCGCACTCATTGAGGTGCGGCATGTCGCGCAGCAGCCGGATCTGGGTGGCGCTGAGCCACTCCTCCGAGCGGTCCAGCCAGTCCGGCAGGTCCGCCTGGACGGCGGCGTACATCTCGTGCTCGGGGGCGAGGAACGGCTCCAGGTCAGGGGCCTTCGCGTGGCCGCACCGCCGGTGACCAGGTCACGTCGTAGCGCTCGGCGGCCACCGCCTCGGCGAACGCGGTCGCCGCCGCCGGCGAGCCGGCGATGCGCCAGTCCTTCTCCTTGTCCACCTCGAACCAGATCAGCCCGATCAGGTTCGGATAGCGGGGCAGGGCGCGGAACGTGTCCCGGATCCACCGGGCCTTGTGCCCGGCGGCGTCGGCGGCGCCGGTCTCGGTGACCACGAGCGGCTTGCCGGTGACCTTGCGGATCTCCGCGATCGTCGGGCCGAAGATCTGGTCGAACGACCAGTACGTCTTGGTGAAGGCGCCGCTGCCGTAGTAGCCGGTGACACCGACCCAGTCGACGTACTCGTCGCCCGGGTAGAGGCCGGTGAGCCCGGCGGTCGTCTTGTCCCAGCGGGCGTTCGGGCTCCACACCCAGGTGACGTTCGTGGCGCCGGCCTCGGCGAAGACGTCGTGCACGTGCCGCCAGGCGCGGACGTAGTCGCCGGGGCGGTTGCCGTTGGCCCGCTCGCACCAGGGGTACCAGTCGCCGTTCATCTCGTGCGCGAAGCGGATCGCCACCGGGTAGCCCAGCGACCGGACGCCGTCGGCCCAGGAGCGCAGGTACGCGTCGAAGTCGCCGCGCGCGATCCGGGACAGCCGGTAGTCCGGCTGGGTGGCGCGCAGCCGGTCGATCTGCCTGTCGGTCAGCTCGGTGCGGCGGGCCGCCTTGTCGACCGTGTGGTCCCACGGCTCCCAGCCGAGCATCGGCATCATGCCCCGCTCGGCGATCCGGTCGAACAGGCTCCGGTCGAACGCGGCCGACACCCAGTCCGCGCCGAAGAGCATCACCTGCGGCGACCGCCCGGCCGCGTCGGCGAACCGGTCGACCGGCGCGAAGTCGTACGGTCCCTTGTCGGTCATCACCCCGAAGAACGCCTGCCCGGCCGGCGGGAACGGGCCGCCGCGCGGGCTCGGCACGACCGCCGCCGGCACGTCGGTGCTCGCCTGCGGCGTCGCCGGGGCGGGCCGCCGCACCGCGGCGTCGGTGGCCGGGTCGCGCCACGCGCCCGGCGCCACCACGAAGGCGTACGCGAGCAGCAGCACTCCGGCCAGCGCCAGGCCCATCCGGGGCAGCGTCGGCCTCAGCACGGCACACCACCCTCGGCCACGGTCCGGGGCACCACCTGGGGCTCCCGGGTCACGCCGGCTACCCGGTCCCGGCGCGCCCGCAGACTCTCCACCCAGGAGATCAACGGCGGCGCGAGCCCGGTCAGCAGCGTCAGCGCCGGCCATACCCGCAGCAGCGGGTAGTCGTGGTCCAGCGCGAAGCTCGCCGCGAGCAGTCCGGCGGCGGCAAGCGCCCAGCACAGGTGCAGCCGGAACGTACGCGGCGACTCGACGGTGCGCAGCGCGCCCTTGGCGGTGACCACGAAGCCGAGTTTGCGGCGCAGCAGGGCGCCCACCGCCGCGGCCACGTAGACCGGTCCCGCGAACAGCGCGAGCGCCATGCCGGCCATGCCCACCTCCTCCCGCTCGTGCGGGGCGATGTTGAAGCGGCGCAGCCACAGCCAGAGCAGGAACCAGGTGCCGATGGTGGACCCCCACAGCGTCGCCCAGACCTGCGGGTCGAGGCGACCCGCGTCGACGCCGGTCAGCAGGTACAGCGCGGTGGCCGCGTTACCCAGCAGCAGGCTCACCGCCACGCTCGGGTAGTAGAACTGGAGCAGCCGGTACTGCCAGCGACGACGGGACGGCAGGTCGCGCGGTGTGCGCAGCTCGCGCCGGAGCAGGATCTCGCAGATCCCGGCCGCCCAGCGCTTCTGCTGGTTGAAGTAGTCCGCCCAGGAGGTCGGTCCCTCGCCGAGCGCCACCACGTCCGGGGTGTAGACGCCCTTCCACCGGTTGCCGGTGGCCGGGTTGACGGCGGCGTGCACGCGGATGCTGGTGAGGTGGTCCTCGATGATCGAGTCCTGGTAGCCGCCGATGGTCCGCCAGGCCGCCGGCCGGTAGAGGTGCCCGGTGCCGGTCAGCAGCGGCGCGTCCAGGCCGTTGCCGCCACGGGCGATCAGCCCGTTGTAGAGGTACTGCTGCACCGAGGCGCCGTGGGCGACGAAGTTCTGGTGCATGTTGCCGTACACCTGGGGGGTCACCACGAACGCGACGTCCGGGTCGCGGAAGTAGCCGAGCGTGCGTTCCAGGAAGTTCGGCAGCGGCACGTGGTCCGGGTCGACGTTGGCGACCACGTCGTAGCGGTGCTCGTGCTCGGCCCGCCAGGCGTTGTGGTTGCCGGACTTGGTGCGGGCCCGGAACTCGCCGCCGGGCCGGTTGTACTCGGGCCGGCCCTTGCGGGTGAAGTGGCGTACGCCCAGCCGCGCGGCCATCGCCCGGACCGCCGGGTCGTCGCCCTCGTCGAGGATCCACACGTCGACGTGCCCGCAGTAGACGATCTCCCGCAGTCGGCGCAGCGTCCGCTCGGCGACCTCGATCGGCTCCTTGCTCGGCACGATGGTGGTGAGCAGGGCGACCCGCAGGCCGACCGGCGGGTCGACCGGCACCGGATCCCGGGCGTGGAAGGCGAAGACCCAGACCACCACGTTCTGCGCCAGGCGGATCAGCTCGACGCCGACGACGACGCAGAACGCGAGCCGGGCGGCGACTGTCTGCCAGCCGCCGAGCCCGACGACGCCGGGGCCGGGTACGTGCTGGGGCAGCAGCAGCCAGCCGACGAAGACCAGCCCGGCGGCGCTGTTGACGAGCACCAGCAGCGTCAGCACCAGCCGCGCGGTGACCGAGGCGGTGGGCCGGAACTCGACCGCCGCGTCGGGGCGCCGGGGCGGGCGCAGCGGACCGGCGGTGGCGCCGCAGCGCGCGTACGCCAGGCGGGCGCGGACGTTGCGCTGCCGGCGGTCCGGATCGGCCGGCGTCCCGGGCGGGACGGGTGCGATCGGGCGGGCGCCCGGCGGCCCGGCCGTCGTGGCGCGGGACGGGCGTGTATCGGCGGCGACGGCCACGTTTCCCCCATGGTCTGCTTCCGGCTCAGGAGCCGACCGAATGCTAAGCCGACAATCAACCGCAAAAAGGGCGAATCAGGCAGACATCGCCCGTTCGTCGACCGGTCACGCGGTCAGCCGGGAAGCTGGGCCGCCACGGCGAGCAGCGCGACGAGCACCAGCACGGCGACGACCCCGGCGGCACGCGCCCGGGACAGGGCCACCCCGCCGAGCACCGCCCAGGCCGGCACCGTGAACAGCAGGTTCACCGCCGACCAGACCGGCACTGCCTGCGCCAGCGCCAGCAGCCCGAGCGCCGGCACCAGCGCCCAGGCGGTGCAGATCGCGGCGGCGTACCGCAGCGGGAGGCTGAACAGGGCCAGCCCGGCCAGCACGCCGCCGAGCGCGGCGACGCCGAACAGGTCCCCGGGCGTGGCCGCGAGCACTGCGGCACCGGGACGGGCGCCGGACGCGAGGCGCCCGCCGTCACTCAGGCCGGAGGCGAGCAGCGCGGCGACCGGGAGCAGCCCGAGGGCCACGGCGGCCAGCCACCGGAGAGCACAGCGGCGACGGAACGCCAGCACGACCCAGCCGTGGCCGGCGAGCAGCAGCAACGCCACCGGCTGGCACACGCCCAGCAGCAGCACCGCGCCCGTGTAGGGCACGAGCCGGCGCGCGCCCGGCCGGTCGAGCGCGGGCACCAGCAGCCAGGTGGCGAGCACGGCGGCGAACACCGCCAGGGCGTACGGCTGCGCCTCCTGCGCGTACCGGATCGAGGCCGGCAGCACCGCGAAGATCACGCCGGCGAGCAGACCGGCGGCGGGCGTGGCGATCCGGGCGGCGAGCGCGCCGACGAGCGCCGCGGCACCGACCATGGCCAGCAGGGACGGTACGCGCAGTGCGAGGTCCGCCGCGCCGAACAGCGCCGTCCAGCCGCGCATGAGCAGGTGGTACGGCCCGAGCGCGAGGTCGTCGCCGGTCAGCGTGACGCCGATCCCCGGCCAGGGCGACGTGGCCGCGCGCCGGGTCGCGAGTTCTCCGGTGCTCGCCCCGGATTCCGTGATCCGCGCGGCGCCGAGCGCACCCATCAGGACCGCCGGCACCAGCCACGCCACGATCCGCCACCGGAGCACGCCGGTCGCGGCGCGGACGGTGACCCGGCGCGGCCGGTCCTCGCCCCACGGATCCTCGACCGTGGCGTCCCCGAGCCGGGGCAGGACCATCGTGTCCGCGTCCATCATCGTGACTCACGCATCCCTGTGGGTGCCGGCGACGGGGATCCAGCCGACCGGGCGGCGAGGCGCGATCCGCGCGTGGCGGGCGGCACCGGAAGCCCCGGGTCACGGGCTGGATGACACCCTGGAGCCTACTGAGCCAAAAACGGCATAACGCCAATATGCCCTGAAAGGGTCCGCCGGTCGCCCCGTGGACGACCGGCGGACCCGGCTCAGCGAAGGTCGGTCGTCGTCCAGCGGGGCGAGGCGGCGGTGATCGCGGCGGTGTCGCCGGTCAGCGTCGTCCGCGCCTGGGCGTCGCGCCGGGCGCTCGTGCCGACCCAGACGTCGACCTCCCCGGGCTCCACCACCCGGGTGAGCGTGCGGCCGGTGAACGCCAGCCGCGTGGTGGGGACGGTCAGCTCGACGGTCACCGAGGCGCCCGGCTCCAGGCGCACCCGCCGGTAGCCGAGCAGCTGCGCGACCGGCCGGGTCACCGAGGCGACCAGGTCGCGGCCGTAGAGCTGCACCACGTCGTCACCGGCGACCGGGCCGGTGTTCGTCACGCGCACCGACACCCGCAGCGCCCCGTCGGTCGGCACCTCGGCCGGCACGGTCAGATCGGTGTACGCGAACGTGCTGTAGGACAGCCCGTGCCCGAACGGCGCCACCGGAGTCGCCGGCAGGTTGGTCCCGTTCATGCCCTCCCCCAGCTCCGGGTGCAGGTACGAGTACGGCTGCGCGCCGGCCGAGCCGGGCAGGCTGACCGGCAGCCGGCCGGACGGGTTGACCCGCCCGGAGAGCACACCCGCGATCGCCCCGGCGCCCTCCTCGCCCGGGAAGAACGTCTGCACCACCGCCGCGCACCGGGACAGCGCCCAGCCGAGCGCGTACGGGCGGCCGGTGAGCAGCACGAGGACGACCGGGGTGCCGGTGTCCAGCACCGCCTCGACGAGCTGCCGCTGCACGCCGGGCAGCTCCAGGTCGTCCCGGTCGCAGCCCTCGCCGACGGTGCCGCGGCCGAACAGGCTCGCGTGGTCGCCGACCACGAGAACCGCCACGTCGGCGGCGGACGCGGCGGCGACCGCCTCGTCGAACCCGGACCGGTCCGCCGAGTCCACCTCGCAGCCGGCCGCGAAGGTGACCCGGTCGGCGCCGAACTCGGCGCGCACCGCCTCCAGCACTGTCGGCACCTCGAACCCGGTCTCCACGCCCGGGTGGTGGGCCAGCACGTGGTTGAGGAACGAGTAGCAGCCGAACAGCGCGCCCTGCCGGTCGGCGTTCGGGCCGACCACGGCCACCCGCCGGCCCGCCGGCAGCGGGAGCACGCCCCCGTTGGCGACCAGGACGACCGACTCCTCGGCGAGCCGGCGGGCGATCGCCCGGTGCTCCGGCGAGTCGAGGTCGATCGCGCCCGGCGGCTCGTCGTCGAACGTGGCGTCGAGCAGTCCGAGTTCCTGCTTCTGGCGCAGGACCCGCAGCACCGCCCGGTCGACCAGCGCCTCGTCGACCTTGCCGGCCCGCACCGTCTCGGTCAGGGTCAGGTAGGCGTCGCCGGTGGGCAGCTCGATGTCGAGGCCCGCGCTCAGCGCCTGCACGGCCGCGTCCGCGTTGTCGGCCGCCACGTGGTGCAGCAGGTTGAGGAAGGCGACCCCGTAGTAGTCGGCCACCACGGTCCCGTCGAACCCCCACCGGTCCCGCAGCAGGTCGGTGAGCATCGTCGGGTCGGCGGCGACCGGCACGCCGTCGATCTCCGCGTACGAGTGCATGACGCTGCGCGCGTCACCGTCGAGGATCGCCATCTCGAACGGCGGCAGCAGCACGTCGGCGAGTTCCCGGGGACCGGCGTGCACCGGGCCGAAGTTGCGCCCGGCCCGCGAGCCGGAGTAGCCGGCGAAGTGCTTCAGCGTCGCGAGCACGCCCTGCGACTGGAGCCCCCGCACGTACGAGGTGCCGATGGTGCCGACGAGGTACGGGTCCTCGGCGATGCACTCGTCGACCCGGCCCCAGCGGGGATCCCGGATCACGTCGAGCACCGGGGACAGTCCCTGGTGGATGCCGAGCGCGCGCATCGAGGCCCCGATCGCCGCCGCCATCTCGGCGACCAGATCGGGATCGAACGCGGCGCCCCAGGCCAGCGGCGTCGGGAAGGTGGCCGCCTTCCACGCCGACAGGCCGGTCAGGCACTCCTCGTGCACGATCGCCGGGATGCCCAGCCGGGTGCCGGTCACCAGGTCCCGCTGGAACTTCCACAGCCAGGCCGCGCGGGCCGCGGCGTCGACCGGGCGGGTGCCGTAGGCGCGGGTGAGGTGACCCAGCCCGTGCCGGGAGAAGTCCTCGAGCCGGCCGGTGTCGGCGAACTCGCCCTGCAGGGGCGCGACCGCCTCACCGTCCTCCTTCTCCCAGAACCCGACGAGCTGCGCGACCTTCTCCTCGATCGTCATGCGAGCGAGCAGTTCCCGTACGCGCGCCTCGGCGTCGTGCCCGTCCGGCCGGTCGTGGTCCGAACCTGCCTGAGCCGGTACCGGCCCGTCCACCACCGCGTGGACCTCTGTCATGGTGTGCCTTTCCACTGGTTGTGCTGGTACCGCTGCCGCTCAGCCCTTGACCGCGCCCTGGAGGCCGCCCACGATCTGCTTCTCCGCCAGGGTGAAGAACAGCAGCGCCGGCAACATCGCCAGCGACGTGAAGGCGAGGACGCCCGCGGTGTCGGTGGTGTACTGGCTGGAGAAGTTCTGCACGCCCAGCGGCAGGGTGTGCAGGTTGACGTCCCCCAGGACGAGCAGCGGCAGGAGGAACGCGTTCCAGCTCGCCACGAACGCGAGGATGCCGACGGTGACGACCGCGGGCCGCGACAGCGGCAGCACGATCCGCCAGAGGAAGCCGAGCCGGCCGGCGCCGTCGATGGCGGCCGCGTCCTCCAGCTCCCGCGGGATGGCCGACAGGAACGGCCGCAGGATGACGATCGTCAGCGGCAACGAGAAGGCCACCTGCGGGAGGATCACCGCGTAGTAGGAGTTGATCAGGTTCAGGTCGCGCAGCATGAGGTACAGCGGCAGGATCGCCGCGCCGGCCGGGAACAGCAGGCCGAGGGTGAAGAAGGTGTAGAGCCCCTCGCGGCCCCGGAACGTGTACCGGGCGAGCACGAACGCGGCGGCCATGCCGAGCACCACCACGCCGAGCGTGGTGCCGAGGGCGACCACGGCGCTGTTGAACGCCTGCTTCCAGAAGCCGCTCTGCGTCAGCACTCGGTAGTAGTTCTCCCAGACCCACGGGTCCGGCAGGCCGGCCGGGTCGTTCACGATCTGCGGCGTGGTCCGGAAACCGCCGACGACGACGTACACGACGGGTGCGATCGAGACGGCCGCGACCGCGAGCGCGATCGCGTACGTCAGCGGCGCGCTCCACTGGACCGGCCGGCGCCCGGCCGAGGGGGCGGGTACGGAGTTCACGGCCACTGTCACTTCCCCTTCCGGGTGATGGCGCCCTCGATGTCACGGCGGAGCAGGAAACGCTGGAACAGCAGCGCCGCGACGAAGGAGATGGCGAACAGGATCACGGCCACCGCGTTGCCGTAGCCCCAGAGCCGGGCGAAGAAGCCGTTGTCCACCATGTACGTCGCCATGGTGGCCGAGGCGCCGAGCGAGCGCACGGCCGGCACCGAGGTCACCCAGACCATGTCGAAGACCTGCAACGAGCCGATCATCGACAGGAACATCCAGATCCGGATGGTGGGGCCGAGCAGCGGCAGCGTGACGTGGCGCTGGATCTGCCACCAGCTCGCGCCGTCGATCTCCGCGGCCTCGTTCAACTCCTGCGGCACGTTCGACAGGCCGGCGAGCAGCAGGATGATGGCGAAGCCGACGTACTTCCAGGTGAGGACGAACAGCAGCGTCCAGATCACCACGTCCAGGTCGGCCAGCCACGCCTGCACCAGCCCGCCGAGCCCGATCGACTGCAGCAGCGCGTCGAGCGTGCCGTTCTCGGTCAGGATCAGCTTCCACATGATGCCGACGGTGACCTCGGCCAGCACGTACGGCACGAACACCAGCAGGCGGAACGCCGAGCGCCCGCGGAAGCGGCGGTTGAGCAGGAGGGCGATGCCCAGCGCGACCGGGCCCTGGATCAGCAGCGACCCGAACACGATGATCGCGTTGTTGCGCAGCGCGTCGAGGAAGATCGGGTCCTGGAAGGCGAGCGTGTAGTTGCGGAAGCCGACGTACTCGGTGGGCGGGCCGACGCCGCGCCAGCGGAACAGGCTGTAGTAGAACGCGAAGCCCATCGGCACCAGCACGAACATCACGTAGATGACGATCGCGGGCGTGGTCAGCCCGATGATCTCGTACCACTTGCGACGGGTCTCGGCGCGGCGGGAGGCGGCCCGTGCGCCGGGCCGGAGGCCCGCCGGCGGCGCTTGCGCACCGACGGCGGGCGTACGGGTCTGCGATGCGGACGTCACTTGCTTGCGGCCGCCTTCATGGCCGAGACGACCTTCTCAGGTGTCCCGTTGCCGGCGAAGATCGCGACGATCGCGTCGTTCATCGCGGTGCCGACGGTGCTGCCGTAGGCGGTGTCCAGCCAGAGCTGCACGTAGGTGGCGTCGGACGTGGCCTGGAGGATCGACTTCAGGGCCGGGTCGGTGACGCCGTCGGCCGCGCCCTTGGCGACGGGCAGGCCGGTGCCGGTGGCGGCGTAGCCCTTCTGCACCTCGGGGCTGACGAGGTACTTGAGGAACTCGACGCACTCGGCCGGGGCGTTCTTGGAGCAGGCGAACCCGTCGCCGCCGCCGAGGGCCGCCTTCGGGTCACCGGCGGAGCCGGAGATCGCCGGCACCGGGAACCAGCCGAGGAACTTGCCCAGGGCCGCCTTGTCGGTGGCGACGGTGTCCAGGGTGCCGCGGTTCCAGTCACCCATCAGCTCCATCGCGGCCTTGCCGTTCGCGAGCAGGCCGTTGGCGCTGGTCGGGTCGTTCTGACCCGGCGTGGCGATGAAGTTGTTCTGGAACGGCTTGGTGTCGATGAAGGTCTTGAGGTCCTGGCCGGCCTTGACGAAGCACGGGTCGTCGAAGTTCCGGTCCTTGGTCGCCTTCTTCAGCGTGTCGACCGAGCAGGCACGCAGCGCGAAGTTGTACCACCAGTGCGCGGCGGGCCACTTGTCACCGGCGCCGAGGGCGATCGGGATGACGTTGATGGTCTTGAGCTTGGTGACCGCGGCGTTGAGTTCCTCGAAGGTGGTCGGCGGCGCCGTGATGCCCGCCTTCGCGAACATGTCCTTGTTGTACCAGATGCCCTCGATGCCCATCCGGTACGGCAGGCCGTACTGCTTGCCTTCGACCTGCCAGATCTCGGCGGCGTTGCCGATGTCGGCGACCTCGCCCTTCACCTGGTCGGTGATGTCCTTGAGGTAGTCGGCCTCGACCTGCTCGCGCATCTCGCCGCCGCCCCACGCCTGGAAGATGTCCGGCGGGTCGTTGCTCAGCAGCGCGGCGGGGAGCCGGGTGCGCTGGAGCTGGTTCGTCTCGATCGCCTCGATCTCGATCTTGACGGTCGGGTGGGCCGTGGAGAAGTCCTTGGCGACCTTCTCCCAGTACGTCTTGCCGGGCCCGTCCTGCGACGCGTTGTGCCACCAGGTCAACGTCACCGGGTTCTTGTACAGCTCACTCTCGGCGGCCTTCTCCTCGTCGCCACCACCACTGCACGCGGAGGCCAGCAGAGCACTTGTCACAAACAGTGCCAGGACGGCGCCAGCACGGCGCTTCATCACCATAGATGTCTCCTCGACCACTCAGTCGGGTTACCTGCCGGGGAGTTTTACAGGGCCGTAACGTGAAGTCAATCGGTATCGATAACGTTTTCGACATCGTCTTCGATCGACCTGAGAGAGCCCTCTATCATCGTCGGCGTGGTGTTCCAGGAGCGCGTCAAGATGTCGGACGTGGCACGTACGGCCGGCGTCTCGGTGGCAACCGTATCCAAGGTTGTCAATGGCCGATACGGCGTCGCGCAGGCCACCGTCGAGCGCGTCCAGCAGGTCATCCACGAGCTCGGGTACGAGGCCAGCCTGGGGGCGCAGAGCCTGCGCAGCCACCGCACGAACGTGCTGGGCATCCTGGTCGCCGAGTTCGAGCCGTTCTCGACCGAGCTGCTCAAGGGCGCGTCCCGGGAGGTCGCCGGCAGCGGCTACCAGTTGCTCGCCTACTCCAGCGATGACGGGGAGGGCGCGGCCATAGGGTGGGAGCGGCGCTCGCTGGCCCGGCTGTCCGGCACACTCATCGACGGCGCGGTGATCGTGACGCCGACAGTGGTCGAGACCAAGCACGGCTTCCACGTGGTGGCCGTCGACCCGCACACCGGCCCGTCCGGTCTGCCCACCGTCGACTCCGACAACTTCGCCGGCGCGGTGCTGGCCACCGACTACCTGCTGTCGCTCGGGCACCGGCGGATCGCGCACATCAGCGGCCGCCCCGACCTGGAGTCGGCCCGCCTGCGCGAGGCCGGGTTCCGCAAGGCGATGGCCGACGCGGGCCTGACGGTGGACGAGCGGCTCGTGCGGGTCGGCGGGTTCCGCACCGAGAGCGCCGCGAGCACGGCCGCCGAGCTGCTCGCGCTCCCCGACCGGCCCACCGCGATCTTCGCCGGCAACGACCTCTCGGCCATCTCCACGGTGGACGTCGCCCGCGGCCTCGGCCTCGGCGTACCGGACGACCTGTCGGTCATCGGCTTCGACAACATCCCGGAGTCGGCGCTCGTCGACCCTCCCCTCACCACGATCCGGCAGCCGCTGCAACGCATGGGCGCCGAGTCACTGCGTCTGCTGATCGACCTCATCGCGGGCGTCGAGCGGGACACGCACATCCGGCTCCCCACCGAGCTGGTCGTCCGGGCCTCCTGCCGCCCGCTGCGCTGAGGCGCCACCTCACCCTCCCGGCCCGGGTGATTGACGGACGGCTATCGGCGTCCGTAATGTTTCGGGCTACTTCCGGAAGCGAGACCGGAAGTTTCGGAAGCCCGCACCGTCCGTCCACCCGGGCGCCCGCCGGTCCGTTCCACGCCGCGGCGTTCCCGGCACCGCCACCGCCGGCCTCCGGCCGCGCGCACCCTCCCGAAAGGAACGACCATGAAGCTGAGACGTTGGCTCGCCGCCGGCGCCGTCGCCGTCGCGACCGCCACCGCCCTCAACGTCGTCCCCGCGACGGCCGGCCGCCCCTACGACCCGGCCGCGCAGAGCCTGCGCGAGCTGGCCAAGCGCCACGGCCTGTACGTGGGCACCGCCGTCGACATGGCCGCCCTCAACGACGCCGCCGAGCCGCGGTACCGCGAGCTGGCCGCGTCCGAGTTCTCCACCGTCACCGCCGAGAACGTCATGAAGTGGGAGAGCCTCGAACCCACCCGGGGCACATACAACTGGGGGCCGGCCGACGAGCTGATCGACTTCGCCCGCAAGAACAACCAGCGGGTCCGGGGCCACGTGCTGGTCTGGCACAACCAGTTGCCGGCGTGGCTGACCAGCGGCGTCGCGGACGGCTCGATCAGCAAGGCCGAGCTGCGCCAGATCCTGCGCAACCACATCACCGCCGTGGTCACCCACTTCAAGGGCAAGATCTGGCAGTGGGACGTGGTGAACGAGGCGGTCAGCGACCCCTGGGACACCCCGTCCACCCTGCACTACAAGGGGTTCTGGGCGCAGAACCTCGGGCCCGGCTACATCGCCGACGCGTTCCGCTGGGCCCGCGCCGCCGACCCGAAGGCGCTGCTGTTCTACAACGACTACAACATCGAGGCGTTCGGCTCCGGCAACCCGGCCGACGACAAGACGCAGTTCGTCTACGACATGGCCCGTGACCTGCGGGCCAAGGGCGTGCCGATCGACGGCGTGGGCGCACAGGGCCACCTCGGCACCCAGTACGGCAACTTCAGCACGCTCCAGGTGGCCGCGGCCCTGCGCAAGTTCGCCGGGCTCGGGCTGGCCACGGCCCTCACCGAGGTGGACGTGCGCAGCCAGATCACCGAGGGGGTGGAGGCCGGCGACTCCGCGGAGATCAACCCGCGTCTGCAGGCGTCCGCGGCGAACTTCAGCGTGCTGATGCAGGCCTGCCTGGCCGAGCGGCACTGCCTGTCGTTCACCCTCTGGGGCTTCACCGACAAGCACTCCTGGGTACCCGGCGCGTTCTCCGACCCGCCGGAGGGCCTGGCCACCGTCTACGACGAGAACTACCAGCCGAAGCGGGCGTACCACGAGCTGAAGGCCGACCTGATCTTCTCCGGTCCGCCATACGTGCTGCCGCGCATCCCGCAGCACCCGCGCCGCTAGACGACCGGCGCACCACGGCGGGGCCGGTCCGGTGACCGGCCCCGCCGCCTGTGCCCGGCCGGCACACGCTCACGCCGCCCGGCGCCGGCCCAGTTCCGACTCCAGCCGCCCGATGAGCGTCTTGCGGGCCTTGCCGCCGCGTTCCCGGCGCAGCGCCGCGTCGAGCTGACGGGTGTCGAGGTCACGGACCAGCTTGACCGCCTCGGTAACCGGCAACTCGTTGATCTGCTCGGCGGCCGTGGCGTCCCGGCGGGCCCGCTTCGCCGGGCCGGTGTTCGGCACGTACTGGCGGCCGGAGCGCGACGCGCGGCGCTTGCGGGTGTCGGTGGCGCGCCGCTCGTTCTCCGACAGCTCCTCCCACGCCTGTTTGGGCAGGTAACGGCGGGTTTCGCCGCCGTTGCGGGCGCGCGTATCGCCGCTGCGGGTCTGCCACTTCTCGCCGCCCCAGCGTTGCAGCGAGCGCTGCCGTGCGTCCTTCGGGCCCTCGAATCCCCCGCCGGCCTTCTTGTACTCGTTCGTCAGCAGCTGCGACTTGCGGGCCGACCACTGCCCCGGCCGTCCGCCCTTGTCGGAGGCGCGGATCTCGGCCTTGAGGCGCTCCCGCAGTTCCGGCTCGGTGTACTTCGCCATGACGCAGCGTTACCCGGACCGGGAGCGGCCATGCCGGTCAGCCGAGCGCCGGCCGATAGACCAGATCCATCGTGTCGGTGCGGCCCGACCAGTCCAGCCGCAGCCGCCAGCACCCGGCGGCCGGCAGGTCGACGATGGACGGCCCGGGTCCGCCGGGCACCTCCCGGACGGCCCGGGCACCCGTCCCGTCGAGCGTCGCGGTGATCACCAGGGGGCTGAGTTGCGCCGGTTCGGACCGGCCGGGATCGGGGCGGGCCACCCAGAGGATCTTGTTGTTCGCGCCGTCCCCGCGCGCGTGCACCAGCGGGTACGCGAACAGGATCGCCACGATGTCGCCCCCGGTGCCGAAGACGTGCCGCACCCGGGTGTCGCCGGTGAACCCGGCGTCCGCCCAGTCCGGCAGCCGGCCGGTCTCCAGCCGCTCGGCACAGGCCGACGGCGCGGCCGGGCCGGTGGCGGGCGTGGTGCCCGGGGCCGTGTCGGGCACGCCGGCCGGGCCGGTGCACCCGGCCAGCAGCAGGACCGACACCAGCAGGACTCTTCTCGGAACGGACATCCGGCCTCCCCCGTCGACGACTCTCGTCAACAGGACACCGCCCGGCGCCCCGGGGTTCCCGGCGCCCTCACTCCAACGAGGACGCGACGTCCAGCGCCTGTTCGCGGGTGAGATCGCCCTCCAGCCGGTAGCTCACCCCGGCCCGCTCCCAGATCAGCGTGGCGGCGGACAACCGCGCGGTGGCGACCCGTTCCGTCCCCGAGCGGTCCACGTACGCGAGCGCGTGCGGCCCACCGACCCAGATAGCGAACTCGCCGCCGACCTGGGTGAGCGTCACGTCCGCCCCGACCGACCGCTTGTGGAACACGATGTCGAGCGAGCCGTCGAACGCGTCCAGCCGGACCGTCCCGCCCCGGTAGAGCAGGCTGACGACCCGGTGGGCGCCGGCACCGTCCGGATCGGCGACCAGCACCCGTTCCGGCGCGCCGAGGCGGGCCGGGACGCGGATCGGGAAGCGGACCTGCCGCTGCGCCTCGGCGAGCGCGACCTGGTGCTGCGCGGGCAACGGCGACGGCGTACCGGCCGGCGGCGGCGCGGGTGCGGTGTCGATGACGACCCCGGAGAACCGCAGCAGCCCGGTCACCGCGCCGGCGACCGCGGCCCGCCCCGGCGGCAGCGCCGCCACCAGCAGGGCGGCGAGCGCGCCGGCCAGCACGTACCGCCACCGGCGGCGCGGCGCGGGCGCGTCGAGCCGGGCCCGGACCCGGTCGGTCAGATCCGGCGTCCGCGCCGGCTCCAGCCAGCCGGTCAGCTCCCGCAGCTCCCGTTCCAGGTCATCCACGGTGCGCCACCTCCCGGTCCAGCAGGGCCCGCAGCTTCGCCAGCGCCCGGTGGGTCCGTGACTTCACGGTGCCCCGGGCCACCCCCAGCACTGTCACCGTCTCGTCCTCGCCGAGGTCGAGCAGGTAGCGGCAGACGATCACCTCGCGGTCGCGGACGGGCAACCGCCGCAGCGCACCCACCAGCGCGGCGCGGCGTTCGGCCGCCAGCACGGCGTCGAGCCCGTCGTCGCCGGTGACCGCCGCGACCGGCTCCGCCGCCGCCGCGCGCAGCGTCAGCCCGTCCCGCCGGGTGCGGGCACGGTGCAGGTTCCGGGTCTCGTTGGCGACGATCGCGAGCAGCCAGGACCGGAACGACGCCTCGGCCCGGTAGCGGGACAGTTTCCGGTACGCCTTCACGAACGCCTCCTGGACCACGTCCTCGGCGTCCGGACCGGCGCCGAGCAGCACCGCCGTCCGGTACGCGGACGCGGTGTGCCGGGCGACCAGGGCGTCGTACGCCTCCCGGTCGCCGGCGCGTACGCGGGTGACGAGGTCGTCGTCGTCCAGGGCAGCCTCCGCCGTCGGTCCGCTTTCATGACACCGCCCGGGGCGGCCGGGTTCCATCAGGCGTTTGACCGGGTGCCGGGCCGGAAAGAGTGGCGGGATGAGCTGGGCGAGAAGAGCCGTACCCGCAGCCGTCGCCGCCGTCGCCGCGCTGGCGGCCCGGGACCTGCTGCAACGCGACCACGCGCTGCGCCGCAACTTCCCCGTGCTGGGCCGGGCGCGGTACCTGATCGAGTCGATCGGCCCGGAGCTGCGGCAGTACATCGTGGCCGGCAACGACGAGGAGCGGCCGTTCACCCGCGACCAGCGGCGCTGGGTGTACGCCTCGGCCAAGCAGGAGAACAACTACTTCGGTTTCGGCACCGACAACGACATCGAGCACACCTCCGGCTATCCGATCATCAAGCACCGTACGTTCGGCCGGGCGGTCCCGCCGTCGACGCCGACCGCCGGGCACGACGTGACGCTGCCCTGCGCCAAGGTGCTCGGCGCGGCGCGCGGCCGGGCGCAGGCGTTCCGGCCGGAGTCGGTGGTGAACATCTCCGGGATGAGCTTCGGTTCGCTGTCCGGCAACGCGGTGGAGGCGCTCAACCGGGGCGCCGCACTGGCCGGCTGCCTGCACAACACCGGCGAGGGCGGGCTGTCGCCGTACCACCGCAACGGCGGTGAGCTGGTCTTCCAGCTCGGCACCGCGTACTTCGGCTGCCGCGACGAGCAGGGCCGGTTCAGCCTGGAACGGCTCAAGGACCTGGTGGCGTCGGCACCGGTACGCGCGCTGGAGATCAAGCTCAGTCAGGGCGCCAAGCCGAGCCTCGGCGGCCTGCTGCCGGCGGCGAAGGTCTCCGCCGAGATCGCCGCCACCCGGGGCATTCCGGCCGGGCGGGACTGCGTCAGCCCGTCCCGGCACGCCGAGTTCTCCGACTGCGACAGTCTGCTCGACTGGGTGGAGCTGCTCGCCGCCGAGACCGGCCTGCCGGTCGGCATCAAGTCCGCCGTCGGTGACCTCGGGTTCTGGGAGGAGCTGGCCACGCTGATGCGCGACACCGGGCGCGGCGTGGACTTCGTGACTGTCGACGGGGGCGAGGGCGGCACCGGCGCCGCGCCGCTGATCTTCAGCGACTCGGTCTCGCTGCCGTTCCAGCAGGGCTTCTCCCGGGTCTACCGCACCTTCGCCGAACGCGACCTGCACGAGAGCGTGGTGTTCGTCGGCGCCGGCAAGCTCGGCCTGCCGGACAACGCGGTGGTGGCGTTCGCGCTCGGCGCCGACATGGTCAACGTCGGGCGGGAGGCGATGCTGGCGATCGGCTGCATCCAGGCGCAGAAGTGCCACACCGACACCTGCCCGACCGGCGTCGCCACCCAGAACGCGTGGCTGGCCCGGGGTCTGGACCCGGCCCGCAAGTCGGTGCGGGCCGCGAACTACATCCGTACGCTGCGCCGCGACCTGGTCAAGGTGGCCGAGGCGTGCGGCGTCGAGCATCCCGGGCTGATCGGCACCGACGCGGTGGAGATCCTCGACGGCCGGACCTCGTCGATCCCGCTGGACCGGGCGTTCGGCTACCGGCCGGAGTGGGGGATGCCGTCGGCAGCCGACCGGGCGGAGATCGTGCGGCTGATGACGGCCGAGGCGCCGCAGGGCGGCAGCGCGCCGCCCTCCCCCACCGCCGTCGGCTAGCCGGTTCCCCCGCCGGTGCGGTGCCGGCCCCGGCGGCGCGGCGGGCGCGGCCGGAGCACGACCGGCGCCACCACCAGGACCGCCGCCGCACCGAGCAGTCCCCAGGGGTGGCGGCTGGTCTCGATCACGAACGCCACCGGCCGTTCCGGCAGGTCGACGCGGCCGTGGAGTTCGTGTGCCCCGAGCACGGCGACGTCCACCGGCACCGGGATCTCGTACGTCCGGACCTGCCCTGGGCCGATGGTGCCCAGGGGCGGGGCGGCGACGATGGTGTGCGCCCGTCCGGGCCGGCCGAACAGCAGCGTGAACGTCGGGTCGACCACGTCGGCCGGGCCGGGGTTGCGCAGCGCGACGCGTACGGTGAGCGTCTCGGGCAGCCCGAACCATTCCCGCAGCGGGCGGCGGCCGGCGACGCGCAGCTCGTCGAGGTGCAGTCGCGGCGTGGCGGCCGGCGCGGGCGCCGGGGCGGCGGTCACGCCGCTGACCGGCAGCGCGGCGGTGGCCTGGACGGTGCCGGTCAGGGCATGCGCGCGCAGTACGCAGGGGCAGGCGACGGGCGGTGCCGCCAGCACGATCGGCGCCGCCGTCGTGCCCGCCGGCACCTGGACGGTGGTGGCCTGCTCGTTGGCGCAGTCGAGCGCGCCCCGGCGGGCGTCGTTGCCGCAGACCGTGAGGTGGACCGGGCCGGCCGGCCAGCCGCGCAGCGTGACGGTGACCCGCTGCCCGACAGTCAGCGGGCCGGACGGCACGACGACAGCGGGCCGCGGCGCCGCGGAGGCCGCAGTGGACGAGGGCGCGGCCGGGGCGGCGACGGCGGTGCCGTCCGGGGTGTACGGCGGCGCCGGGGCCGGCGCGGCCAGCGCGAGGATCGCGGCGGCGGCCGGCAGGACCGGGGTCACCGGGCACCGGCCGCCGCGCCGCCCGCCGGGGGTTCGGCCGTCCCCGCGACGGGGGCCCCGGCCGCATCCGCCGGCCCGGCGGGAGCGGCCGAGGGCTCGGACACCGGCGCCGGCCCGGGCGTGGTGGAGGGCGCGGCCGAGGTGGGACGGCGACGACGGCGACGCAGGTAGAGCCAGGCTCCGGCGGCCGCCAGTGCGGCGATCAGCAGCCAGGGCGGCGCCCACACGCTCGCGGTGCGCTGCACCGGGGGCAGCGCGGTGTCGACGGTGGTGGGTGCGAGGTCGACTGTCGCGGTCAGCCGCAGCGCGGGCGGCACCCCGGTGACCCGCTCGGTGACAGTGAACTCGGCGCCGGGCAGCAGCTCCGGCAGGTCGACCGGGCTGGTCCGGGACAGCGTCCAGCCACCGGGGCCGTCGACGACCACCGCGCCGGTGCCGCCGACGCGGACGTTGCCGCTGTTGCGGATCCGGTAGGTGACTGTGAGGTCGGCGCGGCCGATCGGGTTGAGCGGGGTGTCGTAGCCGACGCGTACCGATTCGACAGTCACGGCGGGGCGGACCTCGCCGGCCACACGGAGGTAGACCCGGGCGGCGATCCGCTGGTCGAGCCGGACCCGCTGCCCGTCGGCGGTCACGCCGTCCTGGGCGACCGCGGCGATCACGCCGCCGGTGTGGTCGCCCGGCGTGGCGTTGCGCGGCACCGTGAGGCGGAACGGGATGTCCGCGCGCCTGCCGGGCTGGACGGTCCAGCTTCGCCGCTCGACGCCGATCCAGGCGCCGACGTCGGTGGCGGCCCGGTCGGAGGGCAGCAGCGCGAAGGCGCCGTCGGTGGTGGTGTACGCGTCGGTGCCGTACACCGCGAAGGTGAGCGGGCGGTCACCGAGATTCGTGACGCCGACGTGGTCGGTGACGCTGTCGCCGGGCGCCAGGTCGTACGTGAAGTAGTTGCGCCCGGTCGGCCCGCCGGGCCCGGACGGCTGGACCGCCCAGCGGACGGCACCGGGGTCGGCGGACGGTGCGGGCCGGGGGGCGGCCTCGCCGGCGGCCGGCGGCCCGAGCAGCACCGCGAGCAGCGCGGCGGCGAGCGCGGCGCCGAACCGCGCGGCCGGGCCGGGCGTGCGCCGCCGCGGGGTGCGGGTGGAGGGCGTGAGGAGGGGCATTCCGTGCTCCGCTGCGAGGTGGTCGCCGGGAGGCGGCTGGTGGGGCACGGGCGACGTGCCCGCGCCCCACCAGGTCCGACCCGGTCGGTGAATCAGGAGAGGGTCAGGGTGAGCGTGGCGACGTAGTCACCCGCCGCGGCGGACGCCGGCACACCGAGGTTGAGCTCGGCGCCGCAGGCGAAGACGCCGTTGCTGGTCCCGGCTCCGGCCGTGCACAGGGCACGGGCCTCACCGAGACCGGCGCCGGGAGCGGCCACCGCGCCCGGGGCGACGGCACCGGTCGTGCCGCCCAGCGGGTCGTCCACCACGCTCGCCGTCGGCGCCCAGCCGAGGTAGTTCCCGGCGATGACGCCACCGGCGGCGGAGGTGAAGTCGGAGACCTGTCCGACCAGGCTCCAGCCGGTGCCGGCGCCGCGCAGGTCGGCCACCGTGGCCGTGTTCAGCGGCGCCCGGGCGTACTCGCCCTTGCCGACCGGCGGCAGGGCGACTGTCGCGCCGGCGACGCTCAGGCTGAGCGGACCGCCGGTCACGGTGCTGGTGATCCGCTGCTGGGCCGAGTTCCCGCCCGCCCCGGTCCGGGTGAACGTGATCGGGGTGAACGTGTCCTGGCGGCGGTCGGCCGAGCCGCGGGCGGCGAACGTGATGACGTAGCACTGCACCTCGGTGCAGTCCACCTCGTCGCCGTTGCGGTCGGTGTAGACGGCGCTGATCGGCAACGTCGTGGTGAAGCTGCCGTCGGCGGCCATCCGGTCCCGGGCGTCGGTCGGCTCGTTGGTCTTGTTGACCCACTTGGTGACCTGGAGGACGCCGGCGTTGGCCCAGTGCTCGTCGACCTTCGGTCCGAACGAGACGTAGATGCCGGCCCCGTTGTTGAAGTCCGGGTCGAAGCCGGTGCCGCGTACGGTGACAGTCGCGCCGGCGGGGTCGAGGCCCTGGGCCGGGTCGACGGTCACCGCCGGGGTGGCGGGCGCGGTGCCGCCTGCCGTGGTGAACGTGAACGACACCGGGTCCAGCGCCTCACCGGCGGCGTAGAAGCCGTTGAAGGCGCCGGCTCCCACGCTGGTGAGCGCCGCGGCGAGGTTGCTGCCGGTCACCGTGTTCCCGCTGGCGGCGGGACTGCCGGTGAGGGTGGCGACGGTGGCCTGCTTCACCGAGACCGGCTCGGTCATCGTGGTGGCCAGGTCGACGTCCGCCTTCAGCGAGGCGGTGCCGCCGGAGACGGCGACGGTCGGGTTGGCCAGCGTGATGGTCAGCAGGTGCGCCGGGTACGAGAAGACCACTGTGCCGCCGTACGTGGCGTTGGTCGTACCGGCGGCGGCGTCGTGCGTGCCACCGGTCGACGGGAACGTGAACGTGCCGTCGGCGTTGACAGTGGCGCCGTTGCTGACAGCGATCGGCGGGTCCCCGTTGCCGGCCTTGACGTAGTTGCGGAAGCTGGCCTTGAAACCCCAGGTCAGGCTGCCACTGGTGATCTCGGCCTCGCCCGCCGAGGCGGGTCCGGCGCCCACGAGCGCACTCGACACGCCGAGGGCGAGCACCGCCGCCCAGCGCATCGACCGGAGGGCTCCGGCTCTGGATCTGAACATGCTGTTCCTCTCGGGAGGGGAAGCGAAAGCATTAGGTTAGGCAAACCTAATATGATCGGGTGATCCACGAAGCGTCCCAAGATCTTCAACCGAACGGACCCCTTGCCACCTGCGCGCTTGCCGCTTAGGTTAGCCAAACCTAAGTTGTTGCCCGGTCGGTGCACCCGGCCGGACCTGTCGTGTGAGGAGCCCGATGCGAGCACGGCGCCGCACCATCCTGACCACCGTTCTGCTCACCGCCGCCGCCGTCGTCGCCACGCCCGCGCCGGCCCACGCCGGCACCACCACCGGCAGCGGCGGTCAGAAGCTCACCGTCACCCCGAGCACCGGCCTGAGCCGCTCGGGCGCCACCGTGTCCGTCTCCGGGCGCGGCTACGACGTCGACAAGGGCATCTACGTCGCGTACTGCGTCGACAACGGACCGGGCGTGGCGGCGACCCCGTGCGGCGGCGGCGCCGACACCACCGGCAGCCTGGGCGCCTCGCAGTGGATCTCGTCGAACCCGCCCGCCTACGCCGAGGGCCTGCCGAAGCCGTACGGCCCGGGCGGCTCCTTCTCGGTGACGGTCAAGGTGACCCCCACCATCGGCGACGTCGACTGCACCGTCCGGCGCTGCGCGGTCGTCACCCGCGCCGACCACACCCGGGCCTCCGACCGGTCTCAGGACGTACGGGTGCCGGTCACGTTCGCCGCCGGCGCCACGAGCGCCCCGCCGAAGGCCGGTCCGGCGCCGAAGGCGACCACGCCCGCCGCCGCGCCCCGGACCGCCACCGCGCAGGACGCACCGGCCCCGGCCGCCTCCGGCAGCGCGCCGGCCGCAGCGGGGGCGGCAGGGGTGACGGGCGCCGCGACCGGGGCCGGGGCGCCGTCGCAGGCCGCGGCCGGCGACCTCCACGTCACCCGGGTCAGCGACACCTCCGGGGCCGGACGCGGATGGACCGCCGGGGTGGTGGCCGCCGCACTGGCCCTGGCCGTCCTGCTCGGCCTCGGCCGGTGGCGGCGCCGTCGCGGTGCCGGCCGGTGAGCCGCCCGCACCGGCGACCAGGCCGGGGACCGCTCGTCGCGCTGCTCGCGGTGACCATGGCGGCGACCGGCTGCGCCGCGCCGGGCCGATCGGGTACGCCGTCCGCCGCCGGCTGCGGGCCGGTCACCGCCACGGTGGACGACGCCGACGTCGACCCGGTCCGCCCGGCGCCCACACCAGCGCTGCCGGCCACCGTACGCTCCGGCGACGGCACGACGGTGACTGTGGACGACGTCAGCCGCATCCTCCCGGTGAACCTGCACGGCTCGATCGCCGAGATCGTCTTCGGCCTCGGGCTGGGCGGCAACGTCATCGGGCGGGACACCTCGACCACGTTCCCCGCCGCCGCGCACCTGCCGGTGGTCACCCCGGGCGGGCACGACCTCTCCGCCGAGGCGGTGCTCGACCTCGACCCGAGCGTCGTGCTCGTCGACGACGGCGTCGGACCGCCCGAGGTGCTGCGCCAGCTCCGCGCCGCCGGTGTCCCGGTCGTCCAGGTACGCGCCGAGCCGACCCTCGACGGCGTACCGGCCCACATCCGCGCGGTCGCGGCGGCGCTCGGCGTACCCGGGGCCGGGGAGCGGCTGGTGACCCGCGTGCAGAGCGAGACCGCCGAGGCCCGGCGTACCGCCCCGGCGGGCCGGGCGCCACGGATCGCGTTCCTCTACCTGCGCGGCACCGCCGGGGTGTACCTGATCGGCGGCCGGGGCGCCGGGTCCGACGCGATGATCGAGGCGATCGGCGGCGTCGACGCCGGCAGCGCTGCCGGGCTGTCCAGGTTCCGTCCGCTGACCAGCGAGGGCCTCATCAACGCCGCGCCCGACGTGATCCTGGTGATGAGCGCCGGGCTCGCCTCCGTCGGCGGCGTCGACGCCCTGGTGAAGCTGCCCGGCGTGGCGCAGACGCCGGCCGGGGCGAACCGGCGCGTCGTCGACATGGCCGACGGCACGCTGCTCACCTTCGGCGTCCGCTCCGGCCGGGTCGTCCAGGCGCTGGCCCGCGCCGTCTACTCCTGCGAGGACCCGTCGTGACCACGCTACGGCAGCGGCCCGCGCCCGCCGCCGCCCCGGCGGCAGTCACCGGCGCGCCCCGGTCCCCCGGCCGGCGGGGCACCGTGCTGGTGGCCGGGCTCGGCGTCGCCCTCGTGCTCGTCGCCCTGCTGGCCGCCGGGCGCGGCCAGGTGGCGATCTCCCCCGCCGAGGTGCTCGGCTCCGTGCTGCACCGCCTCGGGCTGGACCTCGGTCCGCTGCCGTCGGCGGCGCAGGGCGAGAACGCGCTCTGGATCGTCCGCTTCCCCCGGGTGCTGCTGGCGGCCGTCGTCGGCGCCGCCCTCGGCTGCGCGGGCGCGGTCATGCAGGGCGTCTTCGGCAACCCGCTCGCCGAGCCCGGCGTCATCGGGGTGTCGGCCGGCGCGGCTGTCGGCGCCGCCCTGGCCATCGTCACCGGCGTCACCGTCCTGGGCGGATGGACCGTGCCGCTCGCCGCCTTCGCCGGCGGCCTCGTCACCACCTACCTGGTGTACGTGCTGGCCCGCTCCGGGGGCCGGACCGAGGTGGTGACGCTGGTCCTGACCGGCGTCGCCGTCAACGCGGTCGCCGGCTCGGTGATCGGGCTGCTCATGTTCGTCACCGACCAGTCCGGCGTGCAGGCCATCGCGTTCTGGAACCTCGGCAGCCTCGCCCAGGCCGGCTGGACGGCCGTGGGTCTCGCCGCGCCGTGCCTGCTCGCCGGGCTCGCCGTCGCCTGCGCCGACGCGCGCCGCCTCGACCTGCTCGCCCTCGGCGAACCCGCCGCCCGGCACCTCGGCGTGAACGTCGAACGCCTGCGGCTGCGGCTGATCGTCGTCACCGCGCTTCTCGGCGCCGCCGCTGTCGCGTTCACCGGCATCATCAGCTTCGTCGGACTGGTCGTGCCGCACCTGATCCGGATGGTCGCCGGACCGGGCCACCGGGTGCTGCTGATCGCCAGCGCGCTCGGCGGGGCCGTCGTGGTGATCGGCGCCGACCTCGCGGCGCGTACCCTCGTCGAGCACCAGGAGCTGCCCCTCGGCGTGCTCACCGCGGTCATCGGCGGCCCGGCGTTCTTCTGGCTGCTGCGCCGCACCCGCGACCGGGCCGGAGGCTGGGGATGAGCCTCCCACGTACGCCGCGCCGGTTCGCCGCCGCCCGGCCGCCGCGCCCGGCGCCCGCCGGGCACCTCCGGATCCGGGTGGCCGGGCTGCGCGTCGAGCGCGCCGGCCGGACCGTGCTCGACGGGATCGACCTTCAGGTACGCGCCGGCGAGGTGCACGCCCTGGTCGGGCCGAACGGCGCCGGGAAGTCGACGCTGCTCGGCGCGATCAGCGGTGACGTGCCGGCCGCCGCCGGCCGGATCGAGGTCGACGGGCTGCCCCGCGAGTCGTGGAGCCCGGTGGAGCTGGCCTGGCGCCGCGCCGTCCTCGCCCAGCGCAACACGCTGAGCTTCCCGTTCACGGTCGGGGAGGTGGTGCGGATGGGCCGGGCGCCGTGGGCGGGGCGGCCGGAGCGGGAACAGGACGACGCCGTCGTCGCCGACGTGCTCGAACGCTGCGACGTCGCCCGTTTCGCGGCCCGGCCGTACCCCGCGCTGTCCGGTGGCGAGCAGGCCCGCGCCGCGCTGGCCCGGGTCCTGGCGCAGCGGGCCACCACGCTGCTGCTCGACGAGCCGACCGCCGCGCTCGACCTGCGGCACCAGGAACTGGTCATGCGCATCGCCCGGGAGCGGGCCCGCGCCGGGGACGCCGTGGTCGTGGTGCTGCACGACCTGACGCTGACCGGGGCGTACGCGGACACCGTGACCCTGCTCGGCGACGGACGCGTCCGCGCCGCCGGGACACCGCGCGAGGTGCTCACCGCCCCGCTGCTCAGCGAGGTCTACCGGTACGACATCGACGTCGTCCCCCACCCCCGTGACGAGCTGCCGCTGATCGTGCCCCGACGCGGCCGGCCCGCAGGACCGTCAGCCGACGAGGAGAGACAGCAGATGGATACACAGACGTTCGCGGCCCGGCTGCGCGCCGAGACACGCGACGCGCACCGGAGCGCCGAGTCCCAGCGGTACGTCTCCGCGCTCACCGCCGGTGAACTCGACGTCGCCGGCTACACCGCGCTCGTCGTCGCGCACCACGGCATCTACGCGGCGCTGGAGGGCGTGGCGGACACGATGCGCGACGACCCGCTGGCCGGCCCGTTCGTCGACGACGCGCTGACCCGGCTGCCCGCGCTCGCCGCCGACCTGCGGTTCCTGCTCGGCCCGCGCTGGCGCGAGGTGATGGAGCCTGTTCCGGCCGCTGTCGCGTACGCCGCGCGGATCGCCTCGGCCTGCGCCGGATCGCCCGAGCGGTTCATCGCGCACCACTACATCCGCTATCTCGGCGACCTGTCCGGCGGGCGGCACATCGGGCGCTGCGTGGCCCGGTACTACGGGGTGACCGAGGAGGCCGGGGCGTCGTTCTACACGTTCCCGGGGATCAGCGACCCGAAGTCGTACAAGGACGCCTACCGGGCGAGGCTGGACGCGCTCGCGCTGGACGAGGCCGGCCGGGCCGCGCTGCGCGACGAGGTGCTGGTGGCGTACGAGCACAACATCGCGGTCTTCACCGACCTGGGTCGCCTGGTGGCGGCGAGCGGCCGGCAGGGCGCCGCGTGAGCGCCGGTTTCCCGCCGGAGGTGGTCGCCGCCGTCAGCCGGCACATGAACGACGACCACGCCGGGGACGCGCTGCTGATCTGCCGTACGCTCGGCGGCCGGCCGGACGCCACCGCGGCCCGCACCACCGGCCTGGACGCCGACGGCATCGACTTCGCCGTCACAGTCGGCGGCACGGAGGTCCCGGTGCGCGTCCCGTTCGCCCACCGGCTCACCGAACGGGCGCAGATCCGCCGGGAGGTGGTGCGCATGTACCGGGAGGCCTGCGACCGGGCCGGCGTACCGCCCCGGCCGGCCGGCTGAGCACCGGGACCGTCCGGGCTGCGGAAACCCGGTCGGCTGCCGCACCGCCGCGGCGTACAGTCCGCCGCATGGCTGTGGACACGAGGCCGGCGGTGCGCGCCGGCCGATTCCGGCTGCTCCCGCTGGGCGTGGTCTTCCTGACCGTCGGTCTGTCCACCGCCGTGGTGCTGCCGTTCCTGTCGCTGTTCCTCGACCGCGAGGTCCACGCCAGTCCGTTACGGGTGACCGTGTTCCTGGTCGTCGCCCCGCTGTCCGGGGTGGTCGCCTCCGCGCTGATCGGCCGGCTGTCGGACCGCCTGCCGATCCGGCGCGCGCTGCTGGTCGGCGCCGCGCTGGCCGGTGTGGTGGGCGCGGGGACGACCGCGTACGTCCGGGACTACTGGATCCTGCTGGGGCTGACCGCGACGGCCACCGCGCTGGCGAACTCGCTGTTCCCGCAGTCGTTCGCGTACACCCGGGCGCTGTTCGACAGGGACGATCCGGGGCGGGCCGCGTTCGGCGTCAGCCTCATGCGTACCGTGTTCTCGCTGGCCTGGGTGGCCGGGCCGGCGCTGGCCGCGGTGCTGCTCGACGTCGGCGGCTTCCGCCTGGTCTACGGCATGGCCGCCGTCATGTACGCGCTGGCCGCGCTGGTGGCCGCGTTCCGGCTGGAGGAGCTGCCGCTGCCGGCGCGGCCGGTCCCCGGCGATCCGGACGGCGCGGTGCCCGCCCCGCCCGGCGCGTCCCGGCTGCGGCTGGCGCTGACGGCGCTCGCGTTCGTCCTGCTCCAGTGCCCGCTGACGCTCGCCGTGCAGGCGCTGCCGCTGTTCATCGACGCCGAACTGAACGACGACCCCTCCCGCGCCGGGCTGGTGCTGGGCCTGTGCGCGGCGCTGGAGATCCCGCTGATGCTCGGGCTGGGCGCACTGACCGCGCGGGTCCGGCTGCGGCCGCTGATCCTGGTCGGCGGCGCCTGCGGGGTCGCCTACTACGCGACCGCCGCGACGGCGCCGGGCGTGGCGGTCCTGTTGCTCGCGCAGCCGGTGAACGCGCTGTTCATCGCCGCGGTGTCCGGCGTCGGCATCGCCTACGTGCAGGATCTGCTGCCGGGCGAGCCGGGCCGGGCCACCACGCTGTTCACCAACACGTTCCCGATCGGCGCCATGCTCGCCGGTCCGTTGCTCGGGCTCTCCGCGCAGGTCGGCTACCGGTGGGCGTACGGAATGAGCACCGCGCTGTGCGCGGCCGGGCTGCTGGTGCTGCTGCTGACCCGGCCGCACGCGCGGGCCTGACCGGCCCGGCGGTCAGCGGCGCCGCACCAGCACCACGTGGTCGATCAGCTCGCCGGTCCGGCCGTCCGGGCCGGTGGCGGTACGGCGCGCCGCGCCCAGCCGCTCGGTGTCCCAGCCGTCCGGGTCGAGGTTCATCGCGGCCAGGATCTCCTCCGGGCTGGCGAACCGGTGGTGGCCGGTGTCGGGCCCGGCCCAGGGCGGCGGCGCGCCGTGCTCGACGACGAGCAGCCGGCCGCCGGGCGCGACCGCCTCGGCCGCCGGGGGCAGCACCTTCTCCCGGGGCAGGACCAGCGGCGACTGGAAGAACTGCGCGGACACCAGGTCGTACCGGCCGGGCGGGAAGCCCTGGGTCAGGTCGTGCCGGACGGTGGTGATCCGGTCCGCCACCCCGGCCCGCTCGGCCTCGACGGTGAGCCGGTCCAGCGCGACGGACGAGATGTCCACGGCGGTGACCCGCCATCCCTTCGACGCGAGCCACACCGCGTCGCCGCCCTCACCGGAGCCCAGGTCGAGCACGGTGCCGGGCGGCAGCGCGCCGGCGACCTCGGCGAGGACCGGGTTCACCCGGCCGCTCCAGATCCGGTCCCGCTGGCCGTACCGCTCGTCCCAGAACCGGGCCGGGTCGGTGTCCGCCGCCGGCTGCTCGTGGTGGTGCCCCGTCATGTCTGCCTCCTCGCCGCCGGCCGTCTCCCGTCCGGTCACGCCATCGTGCGCCGCCGCCGACCGGACAGCAAGGAACCTTGCCGTTCCGGCAAACGAGCACACCGGACGAGCGGGGGGGGGTGGCGGGCGGCCGGACGCTGCGCTACCGTCGAGAGCAGATACCCCCGGGGGTATATGGATCCGGAAGGAGAACGCCCATGCACGAGGTCGACGTGACCACGTTCGCCACCGCCCACGCCGACGGGGCGACTGTCATCGACGTCCGGGAGACCGCCGAGTACCTCGGCGGACACGTCCCGGGTGCCCGTTGTGTGCCGCTGGGCCACCTGGCCACCCAGATGGCGCAGGTGCCGCGCACCGGCCCCGTCTACGTGATCTGCGAGGCCGGCGGGCGGAGCCGGGTCGGCGCCGAGCTGCTGGAACGCGCCGGCATCACCGCCCTGTCGGTGGCCGGCGGCACCTCCGCCTGGGTGCGCTCGGGCCGCCCGGTCACCGCTGGCAGCCGGCCGTGACCGGCCGGCCGGAGACGGCAGCCGCTCCGCGCACCGGCCTCCTCCGCCGCCTGCTCGGCCCTCGCGTCGCCCGGGTCACCCCGGCGGAGGCGGCGGCGCTGTCCGGCGCGGGCGCGCTGCTGCTCGACGTCCGCGAGCCGGCCGAGTGGCGGGCCGGACACGCCCCCGGCGCCCGGCACATCCCGCTCGGCCAGCTCGCGGGCCGGCTGTCCGAGGTGCCGGCGGACCGGCCCGTGGTGACCGTCTGCCGCTCCGGCGCGCGGTCGCGACGGGCAGCCAAGCTGCTCGCCGCGGCAGGCCACGAGGTGCACGACCTGACCGGCGGCATGCGGGCGTGGACGAACGCCGGGCTGGCGGTACGAGCCAAGGGCGGCAGGCCGGGCCACGTGGCCTGAGCAGACGCCCGTCCATCACCAGGAGAAGGAGCACGGCCGATGTTGTTCACCCAGTACTACCTCGACTGCCTGTCCCAGGCCTCGTACCTGATCGCCGACGACCGCACCGGCCGGGCCGTGCTCGTCGACCCGCGCCGGGACATCGACGAGTACCTCACCGACGCCAAGGCGCACGGCCTGACGATCGAGGGGGTCGTCAACACCCACTTCCACGCCGACTTCCTCGCCGGGCACCTGGAGGTGGCCGCCGCGACCGGCGCGTGGATCGGCTACGGGAGCCGGGCCGAGACCGAGTACCCGAGCCGCAAGCTCGCCGACGGCGAACGGATCAGCCTCGGCGACGTGACGCTGGAGATCATGGAGACCCCGGGCCACACGCCCGAGTCGATCAGCATCCTGGTCTACGAGCGCGCCGACGACCCGGTCCCGTACGGCGTGCTGACCGGCGACGCGCTGTTCATCGGCGACGTGGGCCGGCCCGACCTGCTCGCCTCGTTCGGCGTGACCGCCGAGGAACTCGGCCGCATGCTCTACGACAGCGTGCAGCACAAGCTGATGGGCCTGCCCGACGAGGTGCGCGTCTTCCCCGCCCACGGCGCCGGCTCGGCCTGCGGCAAGAACCTGTCCACCGAGCGGCAGTCCACCATCGGCGAGCAGCGCCGCACCAACTACGCCTGCGCGCCGATGAGCGAGGAGCGCTTCCTCGCCCTGGTCACCGGCGGGCAGCCGGCCGCGCCGGGTTACTTCGCCTTCGACGCGGTGCTCAACCGCAAGGCGCGTGAGCTGTTCGACCACGCCCGGCCGGCCCGCCCACTCACCCCGGCCGAGTTCCTGGCCGCCCGGGCCGACGGCGCCGTCGTGGTCGACGCCCGCGACCCGCAGGAGTACGCCACCGGGCACCTGCGCGGCGCGCTCAACGTCCCGGCCGACGGCCGGTTCGCCGAGACCGCCGGCAGTGTCGTGGCGCCCGACCGGCCGGTGCTCGTGGTGGCCCCGCAGGACCGGGAGGAGGAGATCGTCGTCCGCCTCGCCCGGATCGGCTTCGACCGGGTGATCGGCTACCTGCGCGAACCCGAGGGCGCCTTCCTGGAGATGGTCGCCGAGATGACCCGGGCCAGCCGGGTCACCGCCACCGAGCTGCGCGCGGCCCTCGACGGTCCGGACGCGCCGGTGGTGCTGGACGTCCGCAACGCCGGCGAGCGGGAGCAGGGCGCGGTGGACGGCTCCCGGCACATCCCGCTGGCCGAGCTGACCCACCGCCTCGGCGAGGTGCCCACCGACCGCCCCGTCGTCGTGCACTGCGCCGGCGGCTACCGCTCCTCGGTGGCCGCCAGCCTGCTGCGCAACGCCGGTCACGCCGACGTGTCCGACCTGCTCGGCGGCTACGGCGCCTGGCAGGGCCTGCACGCCGCCGCGTGACCCACCGGTCCGGCCCGGGTTGGGGCCACCTCCCCCGCCCGGCCCGGACCGTCCGATCGCGCCGCCAGGATTAGCACTCCCCTCGCATGGGCAGACATTTGTCATCGGACACGCGAACGAGGGAGCTGACGGCATGGCGAAGGGCGACATCGACACCTACCAGCAGGACGGGCAGTGGAAGAACCGCCCGGAGGGCAACGAGCGCGCGACCAGCCGCCACGACACCAAGGCGGAGGCCGAGGCGGCCGGCCGGGAGATGGCGGCCGATCGCGGCGCCGAGCACGTGATCAAGAAGCAGGACGGCACGATCGGCGAGAAGAACACGTACCCCCGCAGCCGCGACCCCCGGGAGATCCCGGGCTGAGCACGCAGCGCAGGCGATATACGGCGCCGGACCCGAGCGGGTCCGGCGCCGTATCGCGTACCGGCGGGTAGTGAGTGGCTGGCTAAAAACTTTTGTTCGGTTCCTACAACGGTCCCCGCTCAGGCTTCGGCCGTTACGACATGGCGCCGCCCGCGCATAGGCGGAAAGGTGAGGCGAGCCGGGGGCATCGCCGCGCCCGGCGCGCCACCGTGGGTCAACCGAAGGGGACGGTCACGTGTTCACCCGTGTCGCCATCGTCAACCGTGGTGAGGCCGCGATGCGGCTCATCCACGCGGTCCGGGAACTGGCCGCGGAGACCGGCAGCCGGATCGAGACCGTCGCGCTGTACACCGACGTCGACCGTACCGCCACCTTCGTCCGCGAGGCGGACGTCGCCTACGACCTGGGCCCCGCGTCGGCCCGCCCGTACCTCGACCTCAAGGCCCTGGAGCGCGCGCTGGTCGAGACCGGCGCGGACGCCGCGTGGGTGGGCTGGGGTTTCGTGGCCGAGGATCCGGCGTTCGCCGAACTGTGCGAGAAGATCGGCGTGACGTTCGTCGGACCGAGCCCCGACGCCATGCGCAAGCTCGGCGACAAGATCGGCGCGAAGCTGATCGCCGAGGAGGTCGGCGTGCCGGTCGCGCCGTGGAGCCGCGGCGCGGTGGAGAGCCTGGACGACGCGCTGCGCGCGGCGGCCTCGATCGGCTACCCGCTGATGCTCAAGGCGACCGCCGGTGGCGGCGGGCGCGGCATCCGGGTGATCCGCAGCGACGCCGAGCTGGCCGACGCCTACGAGCGCACCAGCCAGGAGGCGGCTCGCGCGTTCGGCAGCGGCGTGGTGTTCCTGGAGCGCCTGGTCACCGGCGCCCGGCACGTCGAGGTCCAGGTGATCGCCGACGGCCAGGGCACCGCGTGGGCGCTCGGCGTACGGGACTGCTCGGTGCAGCGGCGCAACCAGAAGGTGATCGAGGAGTCCGCGTCGCCGGTGCTGAGCCCGGAGCAGACCGCGGAGCTGAAGGCGTCGGCGGAGCGGCTGGCGGTCGCCGTCGGCTACCGGGGCGCGGCCACAGTCGAGTTCCTCTACCACCCCGGCGACCGGCTGTTCGCGTTCCTGGAGGTCAACACGCGCCTGCAGGTCGAGCACCCGATCACCGAATCCACCACCGGGTTCGACCTGGTCAAGGCGCAGCTGCACGTGGCCGGCGGCGGCCGGCTCACCGGCGAGCCGCCGGTCGAGCGCGGCCACGCGATCGAGGCCCGGCTCAACGCCGAGGACCCGGACCGCGACTTCGCGCCCTCCCCCGGCCGGATCACCCGGCTCGACCTGCCCGCCGGGCCGGGTATCCGGGTCGACACCGGGGTCAGCGAGGGCGACACCATCCCGGCCGACTTCGACTCCATGATCGCGAAGATCATCGCGTACGGCCGGGACCGGGACGAGGCGCTGGGCCGCCTGCGCCGGGCGATGGCGAACACCATTGTGGTCATCGCCGGCGGCGCGACGAACAAGAGCTTCGTGCTCGACCTGCTCGACCAGCCCGAGGTGATCGACGCCAGCGCGGACACCGGCTGGATCGACCGGGTGCGCGGCGAGGGCCGCCTGGTCGCGCACCGGCACTCCGCCGTCGCGCTGGCGGCAGCCGCGATCGAGGCGTACGAGGAGGACGAGACCGCCGAACGGCAGCGGCTGCTGTCCACCGCGGCCGGTGGACGCCCGCAGGTGCAGCACCGCAGCGGCCGGCCGCTGGACCTGAAGCTGCGCGGCGTGACCTACCGGATGCGGGTGGCCCGGGTCGGCGCGCACCGCTTCCGGGTCGGTGTCGAGGCCGGTGGCGACGTGCGCACCGCCGACGTCGAGCTGGACCGCTTCGACCGGCACACCGGTCAGATCGCCGTCAACGGCGCCCGGTTCCGCCTGCTCACCGACACCCACGGCCCGGTGCACCTGGTCGAGGTGGACGGCGTGACGCACCGGGTCAGCCGCGACGAGGGCGGCGTGCTGCGCTCCCCCATGCCGGCGCTGGTGGTCGCCACGCCGCTTCAGGTCGGCGCGGAGGTCGAGGCCGGCGCGCCGGTGCTGGTGCTGGAGGCGATGAAGATGGAGACGGTGCTGCGGGCGCCGTTCCGGGCCCGCCTCAAGGAGTCGTCGGTCGCGGTGGGCACCCAGGTGGAGGCCGGGGCGCCGCTGCTGCGCCTGGAGCCGGTCGCGGAGGACGACGCCGAGGCGGCCGCCGGGCCGGCCGGACCGGCTGTCGAGCTGGACCTGCCCACCGCGCCCGCCGACCTGCCCGCGCGGTCCCGCGCCGAACGCGGCCAGGAGGACCTCTGCTCGCTGCTGCTCGGCTACGACGTGGACCCGCACGACGAGCGCCGGGTGCTCGACGACTACCTGGACGCGCGGCGGGCGGCCACCGAGGCCGGGCACCGGCCGCTGGCCGAGGAACTGGAACTGGTGAACGTCTTCGCCGACCTGGCCGAGCTGAGCCGTAACCGGCCCGGCGGCGACGACGGGCCGGGCGGGCACGTGCACAGCGCCCGCGAGTACTTCCACACCTACCTGCAGAGCCTCGACGTCGAGCGGGCCGGTTCCCCGGAGTCGTTCCGGGCCCGCCTGGCCAAGGCGCTCGCCCACTACGGCGTCACCGAACTGGACCGCTCGCCCGAGCTGGAGGCCGCGGTCTTCCGGATCTTCCTGGCCCAGCAGCGGGCCGCCGCGGACGCCGCGGTGATCGCCGCGCTGCTGCGCTCCTGGCTGCGCGAGCCGCCGCCGGACGAGGCGCTGCGCGAGCCGGCCGGTCTCACGCTGGAACGCCTCGTCGCGGCCACCCAGGTCCGCTTCCCGGTGGTCGCCGACCTGGCCCGGGGCGTGGTGTTCGCCTGGTTCGCCCAGCCGCTGCTGCGCCGCAACCGGGCCCGCGTCTACGCCCAGGTCCGCACCCACCTGCGGCACCTCGACGCGCAGCCGGACGCGCCGGACCGCGCCGAGCGGATCGCCGAGATGGTGCGCAGCACCGAGCCGCTGGTCCGGCTGCTCGGTCAGCGCCTGGTCCGCAACGACCTGGACAACGCGGCCATGCTGGAGGTGCTGACCCGCCGGTACTACGGCAACAAGGCGCTCACGGAGGTCCGCACCCGCACCGCCGGTGGCTGCACGTTCGTGGTGGCCGGGCGGGACGGGTCGAGTGTCGTCTCGGCCGCCGTCCGCTTCGACGCGCTCGGCGACGCGCTGCGCGGCCTGGCCGAGGTGGCCCGGGACTGCGAGGCCGTCGACGCGGACGTCTACCTGGCCTGGGAGAACCAGCCCGAGGACCTGGACGCCGCCGCCGCCGCGCTGCTGGACGTGGTGAACGCACACCCGCTGCCGCAGCAGGTACGCCGCCTCACCACCACCGTCGCCGGGCGCGGCGGCGCGGTGATGCACCACCACGTCACGTTCCGTCCGGCCGAGGGCGGCGGGATGGCCGAGGAGCGGCTGATCCGCGGCCTGCACCCGTACATCGCGCAGCGGATGCAACTGGAACGGCTGCGCGAGTTCGACCTGACCCGGCTGCCCTCGCTGGACGAGGAGGTCTACCTGTTCCAGGCGGTCGCCCGGCAGAACCCGTCCGACCAGCGGCTGGTCGCGTTCGCGCAGGTACGTGACCTGACCGAGCTGCGGGATCAGGACGGCCGCCTGGTGGCGCTGCCGACCACCGAGGACACGGTGGCGGCCTGCATCGACTCGATCCGCCGGGCGCAGTCGCGGCGGCCGTCGAAGTCGCGGTTCCCGACCAACCGGATCGTCGTCTACGTGTGGCCGCCGAGCGAGCTGACCCGCGAGGAGATGGAGCTGATCGCCGGGCGGGTACGCCCGACCACCGTGGGCGCCGAGCTGGAGGAGATCCTGTTCATCGCGCGGCAGCGCGACCGCCGTACCGGCGAGCTGACGAAGGTCGGCGTGCGGATCACGTTCGACGTCACAGGGCACGCGCAGCTGACGGTGGGCGAGCCGCCGGCCGAGCCGGTCGAGCCGCTTGACGACTACCGGTTGAAGGTGCTGCGGGCGGCCGGCCGCAACACGGTGTACCCGTACGAGCTGACCGGCCTGCTGGGCGACTTCGTCGAGCACGACCTGGACGCCGGTCACGCGCTGGTGCCGGTGGACCGGCCGAAGGGCCGCAACACCGCGGCGATCGTGGCCGGTGTGGTGACCACGCCGACACCGCGGCATCCGCAGGGCGTGACCCGGGTGGTGCTGCTCGGCGACCCGACCAAGTCCCTCGGCGCGCTGTCCGAGCCGGAGTGCCGGCGGGTGATCGCCGCGCTGGACCTCGCGCAGCGGATGGGCGTGCCGCTGGAGTGGTACGCGTTGAGCGCCGGCGCCCGCATCTCGATGACCTCCGGCACCGAGAACATGGACTGGGTGGCCGCGGCGCTCAAGCGCATCGTCGAGTTCACCCAGGACGGCGGTGAGATCAACATCGTGGTGGCGGGCATCAACGTCGGCGCCCAGCCGTACTGGAACGCCGAGGCGACGATGCTCATGCACACCAAGGGCGTGCTGGTCATGACGCCGGACTCGGCGATGGTGCTCACCGGCAAGCAGTCGCTCGACTTCTCCGGCGGCGTCTCGGCCGAGGACAACTTCGGCATCGGCGGCTACGACCGGGTGATGGGCCCGAACGGGCAGGCGCAGTACTGGGCGCCCAACCTGCCGGCCGCGCGGGACGTGCTGATGGCGCACTACGACCACACGTACGTCGCGCCGGGCGAGGACGCGCCGCGCCGGGCCGTCACGATGGACCCGGTGGACCGGGACATCTGCGGCTACCCGCACGCGGTGGCCGGCAGCGACTTCGCCACGGTGGGCGAGATCTTCTCCGCCACCGCGAACCCGGACCGGAAGAAGCCGTTCGACATCCGTACCGTGATGCGGGCGCTCGCCGACCAGGACCACCCGGTGCTGGAGCGGTGGGCCGGCATGGCCGACGCGGAGACGGCTGTGGTGCAGGACGTGCACCTCGGCGGCATCCCGGTGTGCCTGCTCGGCATCGAGTCCCGCTCGGTGCCCCGGCACGGCTTCCCGCCCACCGACGGCCCGGACACGTACACCGCGGGCACGCTGTTCCCGCGCTCGTCGAAGAAGGCCGCGCGGGCGATCAACGCGGCCAGCGGCAACCGGCCGCTGGTCGTGCTCGCCAACCTCTCCGGCTTCGACGGTTCGCCCGAGTCGATGCGCAAGCTGCAACTGGAGTACGGCGCGGAGATCGGCCGGGCGATCGTCAACTTCCGCGGCCCGATCGTGTTCTGCGTGATCTCGCGCTACCACGGCGGCGCGTTCGTGGTGTTCTCCAAGGCACTCAACCCGGACATGACGGTGCTGGCGATCGAGGGGTCGTTCGCCTCGGTGCTCGGTGGCGCGCCCGCCGCCGCCGTGGTGTTCGCCGGCGAGGTCGCCGCCCGTACGGCCGCCGATCCCCGGGTACGCGACCTGGAGGCGAAGGTCACCGCCGCGGCCGGCACCGAGCGGGCGGCGCTCACCGCCGAGCTGGACGAGCTGCGCTCGTCGGTGCGGGCGGAGAAGCTGGGCGAGGTGGCCGCCGAGTTCGACCGGGTGCACAGCATCCAGCGGGCGGTCGAGGTCGGTTCGGTCGACGCGGTGATCCGCGCCGCCGAGCTGCGTCCCCGCGTCATCGAGGCGATCGAGGCGCGCCTGCGCTGACACGTTGCACCGCCGGGCGGCGGGCGGGCCTTCGGGTCCGCCCGCCGTTTCGCGTGCGCCGGTCCTTGACGGGCCTGCCGCCGCATGGTGTGCTCAATCGGTAATGGAAACCGTGTTCGTTAGCGATGACGGAGGACCCATGTCGCTCACCGTTCCGCCCGCCCTGCTGCACGCCGCCGAGACCGGCCCCGTGGACGAGGAGGCGTTCGTCGCCTGCGTCCGCGACTCCCTGCCGTACGCCTGGGAGACGGTCAGCCGGGTGGCCGCCGACCTGGCCGCGTCCGACGCCGAGTTCGCCGACAACGTGGTGCCGCCGCCGGGCGACGCCGAGCGCGGGCAACTGCTGCGCGCGATGGCCAGCGACGCGATCCGCGCCGGCCTGGAACGGCACTTCGGGGTGACGCTGGCGTTCCAGAACTGCCACCGGGTGGCGGCGTTCCGCCCCGGCGCGGCCGGCTCCGAGGCGTACCGCCGGTTCACCTCCAGCCGCGGCCAGTTGCTGAACCAGTCACCGGCACTGCGCAACTGCTGACGGCGACGCGCCGCGGGCGGGTCACCGCCCGCGGCGGCTCAGGCGGCGCAGCGGTCGCAGGTGCCGAAGATCTCCAGGGTGTGCCCGACGTCGGTGAAGCCGTGCTGCGCGGCGACCTGGTCGGCCCACCGCTCCACGGCCGGGCCGGCCACCTCCACGGCCCGGCCGCAGCGGCGGCAGACCAGGTGGTGGTGATGGCGGCTCTGGCTGCACCGCCGGTAGAGGTGCTCGCCGCCGGGCAGCCGGGCCGAGTCGATCTCGCCGTTGTCGACGAGCATCTGGAGCGTCCGGTACACCGTGGTGAGGCCGACCTTCGCCTGCCGCTGGACGAGCATCTGGTGCAGCTGCTGCGCGCTGTGGAAGCCGTCCAACTCCCGCAGCAGCGCCAGCACCTCGGCGCGCTGACGGGTGTTGCGGGTCGCCCCGGTCGTCGCCTGGGTCACCGTCGCCTCCCTCGTCCGGGCGCCCGCCCGGCACCCTCGTCCGGCCGCGGCCGCGCCCGGCGCGCCACGTGACACCCGGAACCATTATGCCTTCCGGGCGCACCGCCGATCCCGGGTCCGTGACGGCCCGCCGCCCGCGGTGTGACATGCCCGACCGCCCCGGCCGGAACTATCCGGCGTACCGCGCCGACAAACGGTACGAACACCGGATCTTCGAGGGGACGACGTCATGCCCAGCACCACCAGCCGCCGGTTCCTGCGCGCGGCGGCCCTGATCGGCGCCGCCGTGCTCGCCGCGTCGGTCACCGCCTGCGGATCCTCCGGCACGCCGTCCGCCGCCACGTCGGCGTCCGCCTCGGCGTCGGCGAGCGCGGCGGCGGGCGCGGCGGCGGGCGTGCTCACCGTCCGCGACCCGTGGGTGAAGGCCGCCGACAAGGGCATGACCGCCGCGTTCGCCACGCTCGCCAACGACGGCGACACCGACGTCACGATCACCGGCGTGACCACCGACGTGTCCCGGGCCGAGATCCACGAGATGGCCATGACCGACGGGAAGATGGCGATGCGGCAGAAGCAGGGCGGCGTCGTGGTCGCCGCCCGCTCCCAGGCCGCCCTGGAACCCGGCGGCGACCACCTGATGCTGATGGACCTGACCCGCCCGGTGCGCCCCGGCGACCAGCTCGACATCACGCTCACCTTCGCCGACGGCCGGACCCAGACGTTCACCGCCGTGGCGAAGCCGTTCACCGGCGCCCAGGAGAGCTACGCGCCCGGCCACGGCCCGAGCCCGGCGTCATGACCGGCAGGCGGGTGAGCCGGCGCGGCCTGCTCACCGGAGGCGCGATGGCCGCCGGGGGCGCGCTGGCCGGCGCCGGCGCCCTCACCGCCGTCCGTTCCGGCACTCCCGGGGTACGCCCCGGCGACGCCGTCCCGGTGGCCCAGGTCGGCAGCGCGGTCGAGCCGTTCCACGGCGTCCGGCAGTCCGGGGTCACCACCGACCCGCAGGCGCACGCGGCGTTCGTCGCGTTCACGCTGCGTCCCGGCACCGACCGGGCGGCGCTCGGGCGGATGCTGCGGCTGCTCTCCGACGACGCGGCCCGGCTCACCCAGGGCCGCCCCGCGCTGGCCGACACCGAGCCGGAACTGAGCCTCCTGCCGGCCCGGCTGACCGTCACGTTCGGCTTCGGCCCCGGGCTCTACGCCGCCGCCGGGCTCGACGACCGGCGGCCCGCCTCGGTGGCCGAGCTACCCGCGTTCGGCATCGACCGCCTGCAACCCCGCTGGTCCGGCGGGGACCTGCTGCTCCAGATCTGCGCCGACGACCCGCTCACCGTCGCCCACGCCCAGCGGGTCCTGGTCAAGGACAGCCGTCCGTTCGCCGCCGTCCGCTGGGTGCAGCAGGGCTTCCGCCGGGCGGCCGGCGCCGAGCCGGGGCGTACCCAGCGCAACCTGTTCGGGCAGCTCGACGGCACCGCCAACCCCAAGCCCGGCACGCCCGCGGACACCGCGGTGTGGGTGACCGACGGACCGGACTGGCTGCGGGACTCGACCACGCTCGTGGTGCGGCGGATCAGCATGAACCTGGAGACCTGGGACCTGCTGGGCCGCGCCGACCGGGAACTCGCCGTGGGGCGGCGCCTCGACACCGGCGCGCCGCTGACCGGCCGGGCCGAACACGACGAGCCGGACTTCGCCGCGCTCGGCCCGGACGGGCTCACCGTGATCCCCGACTTCTCGCACCTGACCCGCGCCCGCGTCACCGACGACCGGCAGAAGATCCTGCGCCGGCCGTACAACTACGACGGCGTGCCGACCCCGGAGGGGACCGCGGACAGCGGGCTCGTCTTCGCCTCGTACCAGGCCGACATCGCCCGGCAGTTCCTGCCCGTCCAGCGCCGGCTCGCCGAGCGCGACCTGCTCAACGAGTGGACCACCCCGATCGGCTCCGCCGTGTTCGCCGTACCGCCCGGCTGCCCCGAGGGCGGCTGGATCGGCTCGCAACTGCTCGGCTGACCACCACAGGAAGGCGCGTCATGCGTACCCGTTCCGTCACCGCGCTGCTCGCCGCGGCCCTCACCGCGCTGCTGCTGGTACCGGCCACGCCCGCGGCGGCCCACAACTCGCTCCAGGAGGCCACCCCGGCGCGCGACGCCCGGCTCACCGCCGCGCCCACGCAGGTCACGCTGCGGTTCCTGCAGGGGCTGAACCCCTCCTTCACCACCATCACGGTCAGCGACGCGGCCCAGCGCACGGTGCCCACCTCCGCACCGGCGGTGGACGGCGCCACCGGCACGGTGACGATCGACGAGCCGCTGGGCAACGGCACCTACACCGTCGCGTACCGCGTGGTCTCCCGCGACGGCCACCCGGTCCAGGGTTCGTACCGCTTCACAGTGGCCGACCCGGCGGCGCCCGCACCGTCGGCTCCCGCGTCGGCGGCTCCCACGCCGACGGCGGTTGCCGCGTCGGCCGGCGTGGACGGCGCGGACGACCCGGATGCCTCGGGCGCGCGGTCCGGCGACGACGGCCCGCCGGTCGCGCTGCTGGCGGGTGGGGCGGTCGCCGGGCTGCTCGTGATCACCGGAATCGTGCTGCTGGTCGCACGCCGGGCGCGCGCTCGCCGAACGGACCACTGACGACCGGACCTCGCACGGCGGGGGTCGGGCCACGGGTGAGGGGCCGGTACCGCCTCAGCGGGCGGGCGGCGGGCCGACGCTGCGGCGCGGCACCAGCGTCGGCGCGATCGTCTGCCGCAGCGGCCCGACGGTCTGCGACTCGATCTGGGCCAGGAGCAGGTCCAGACTCGCCGCGGCGACAGCGCCGAAGTCCGGCCGGACGGTGGTCAGCGGCGGGATGAAGTACGCCGCCTCGGGCACGTCGTCGAACCCGACCACGCTGATGTCGTCGGGAACCCGGCGGCCGTGCTCGTGCAGCGCCCGCAGCACGCCCAGCGCCAGATGGTCGTTGGCGGTGAAGACGGCGGTGACCTCCGGCATCCGGGCCAGCATCTGCCCACACCGGTAGCCCGCCGCCGCCGACCAGTCGGCCGGGACCAGCGGCGGGATCTCGGCTCCCGCCTGCCGCAGCGCCTCGCGCCACCCCTCGATCCGGCCGGCGCTGTCGAACCAGTCCGACGGGCCGGACACGTGCCACACCGTGCGATGCCCGGCGGCGAGGAGGTGCTCGGTGGCGGCCCGGGCGCCGGCGACCTGGTCGACTGTGACCAGCGGGATCGGTCGCCGCGGGTCGCCGTCGACAGTCACCAGCGGTACGTCCTGGGGCAGCCGTTCCAGCGCCTCCCCGGCGGACTCGACCGGCGCGATCACCACGATGCCGGCGACCCGGTGTGCCAGGTGCCGTTCCACGGCGGCCGAGATGGAGCGGTGGTCGAGGTCGCGGACGCTGCCGACGCTCACCGCGAAGCCGGCCTCGGCGGCGGTCTGCTCCAGCGCCGCGAGCAGCGACGCCGGGCCGTAGAGCGTGGTGTTCTGCGCGACCACGCCGATCACCTGGGACCGGCCGGTCACCAGCGCGCGGGCCGCGCGGTTGGGCCGGTAGCCGAGTTCGGTGATGGCGGCCTGCACCCGTAACCGGGTCTGCTCACGCACGTTGGGATGCCCGTTGAGAACCCGGGAGACCGTCTGGTGCGACACCCCGGCGAGGCGGGCCACGTCCGTCATCGCAGGACCGCGCACGGCCACCTCACTTTCGCCACTGCCCGCGGCCACACCCGGTCGATCTCGACCGGACCGTCCCGGGTGGCGACAGTCTACGCCAGCGGTCCCATCGGTATCGGCACCGTTGATCGCCCGTTCCCGCCGTGGCGCGACGATATCGGGGAATCGACAGGCGGCTCATTCCCTTCCGTTACGCAGTGGCACGAACAGGCAGCTCGGAGCGGGTGGAATTGCGCCCGGGGTGCGGCATTTCCGGCGATTGCCGGAGCCGCACCCCGGGTTGTCGAAGATGTGTCAACGGCCGCGAATGGTGACCGTTGTCACGGTGTCGTCAGGGAGAACTGCCGCACCGTCACCGCGCCGCCGAGGGATTGGGTGGCGTAGTTGAAGAAGCCGAACCGGTAGCCCATGAAGAACTGCCACGCGTTGTTGAGCGTCAGCGCGTTACCGAGCGACACGAAGTTCACCCCGTCGGTGCTGTAGGAGAACCGCGCCTGCCGGCCCGAGCCGGGCCGGATGTCGGCGTTCGCCCGCAGCCAGATCCGCCCGCCGGACACCGCCGCACTGGCGATCTCCGTCCCGGTGCTCGTGGTGTTCCAGTTCGAGCCCATGGTCAGGCCGTTCGTCATCACCACGCGGGTGGCGCCGTTGTCCCGCCGTACGCCGATCCAGGCCGAGCTGTCCCGCAGCATCGCCAGGCCGGCCCGGTCACCGTCGCGCATGGTCGAGTAGTCCAGCTCGATCGTGCCGGTCGAGGTCGGACCCTGGATGCGGTGGGTGAGCGTGTTGCGGGCCCGGTACAGGTCGTTCGTGACGGTGGCGGTCTGCAACCGCAGGCCGTTGTTCACCGACCATCTGCTGTTGTCCGGGTTGTGGTTCCACTCGTACTGCACGCCGAGCGTGGTGCCGGAGAACGTGTCGGTGCCGGTGAGCGGCTTGACCGGGCGGGTCGGCAGCGGGTTGGGGTAGCTCGCGCCCCAGGCGCCGTTGACGGTCTGCACCTGCGGCCAGCCGTCGGAGGTCCAGGTGATCGGCGCCAGCGTCGGCATCCGGCCGCCCGGATAGGCGTCGGTGAACGCCATGTAGTACCAGGCGCCCGTCTGCGTCTGCACCAGCCCGCCCTGGTGCGGCACACCGCCACCGGAGATCGGGCCGGGCAGGTTGAGCAGCACCTGCCGCTGCTCGTACGGGCCGAACGGGCCGTTCGTGGACTTCAGCACGTACTGGCCGTTGGCCGGCCGGGTCAGCCAGATGTAGTACGCGCCGTTGCGCTTGTAGAAGCGCGCGCCCTCCAGCGTGCCGATGCTCGACGGCGTCTGGTAGACCTGCTGGGCCCGGACCTGGCTGCGCCCGTCGGCGGAGAGCTGGGCCACGCTGATCGTGCCGTTGCCGTAGGCGACGTACATGGTGTCGTTGTCGTCGATCAGCATGCCGGCGTCGTAGTAGCAGTTGGGGATGGTGGTCAGGCGGTTCCACGCGCCGTCCACGGCGGTGGCGGTGTAGATGTGGGTCTGCGCGAAGTCGATGCACCCGGCCCAGTAGAACGTGCGGTTGCTCGGCCGGTAGTTCAGCGTCGACGCCCAGATGCCGTCCACGTACGCCTGCTCGCTGGCGCTCAGGTCGTACTTGGTGCCGAACTCCAGCCGTGGCACCGAGTGCCCGGCGAACTCCCAGTTCACCAGGTCCCAGGAACGCAGCACCGGCGCGCCGGGCGAGTAGTGCATGGTGGAGGCGGACATGTAGTAGACGTCGCCCACCCGGATGATGTCGACGTCGGCGAAGTCCTGCCAGACGGCCGGGTTGGTGAAGCTGCCGCCCGGGTTGCCCGGGTTGCCGGGGTTGTCGCCGACGCGGACGAGCTGCCACTGCTGGTTCGCGCCGTTCCAGTCGTCGTACTGGACGATGTTGCCGCCGTCGGCGGTGGAGGCGTTCTGCACCTCCATCACCTTGTTCGAGTTCCGGTTGATCAGCCGGACGTACCCGCTGTCGGAGTCGGCCAGCCGGAACTGCTGGTTGGTGCCGCCGTGGTCCGTCCACTGCACCACCGCCGCGCCGTTGGCTGTGGACGCGCCGGTCACGTCCAGCACCTTGCCGGAGTGCCGGGACCGCAGCCGGTAGTAGCCACCGCCGGAGTCCACGAACTGCCACTGCTGCCAGGCGCCGTCGTTGCGCGTCCACTGGGTGATCCGCGCCCCGTCGTTCGTCGCCTGGTTGTACAGGTCCAGCGCCTTGCCGCTGTTGCGGTTCACCAGCACGTAGTAGGCGCTGGTGTCCACTGTGGCAGCCGATACCGGCGCGGGCACGGCGCCCACCACCACGCCGCCGACAAGCAGTGCCACCACCCCGGCCAGCAACCGGGACAGGCGTCCACGTCCACGGGACAGTCGAGCCGTCACCACGATCCTCCTTCGTCGACCGGAGCCCGGGCACGGCAGTACGCGCCGACGACGGCAGCGTTATCGCTAACAGCGATGCCCACCCAGGCGGGAGTCGGATCCCTGGCAACTGCGGCGCAGATCGCGCCCGGAACGGCCCGCGAGCGGTGCCGGTGACCCTATCCATCGACTGTGAGCGATAACATGCCGTTCGTCAAGGCGTAACACGGACCCCGCCGCACGGGCGGCCCGAGGCGGCCCGTGGCGGCTCAGAAACCCCGGGCGAGCCGGTAGTACGCCTGGTTCCAGCGCAGCTCGTCCGCGAAGCGGTGGGGGCGCGTCTCGGCGTCGATGACCACCAGCTCGGTCCGGGCCATCGCGGCCAGGTCGCGCAGCTCATCCATGCCGACGGCCTGGGAGAGGACGGTGTGGTGCGGCCCGCCCGCGGTGATCCACGCCTCCGCCGAGCCGGCCAGGTCGGGCTGCGGACGCCACACCGCGCGCGCCACCGGCAGCCGGCGCAGCGGGTGCGGCGGCGGCACCACGTCCACCGCGTTGGCGACCAGCCGGAACCGCTCCCCCATGTCCACCATGCCCAGCACGACCGCCGGGCCGGGCGCGGCGTCGAAGACCAGGCGTACCGGGTCCTCCCGCCCGCCGATGCTCAGCGGGTGCACCTCCGCGCTGGGTACGTCGGCGGCGATGCTCGGGCACACCTCCAGCATGTGCGCGCCCAGGATCAGCTCCTGACCGAACGTCAGGTCGTAGGTGTAGTCCTCCATGAACGAGGTGCCGCCCGGCACGCCGACGGCCATCGCCTTGAGCGTGTGCACCAGCACCGAGGTCTTCCAGTCCCCCTCGCCGCCGAAGCCGTAGCCGTCGGCCATCAGGCGCTGCACCGCGATCCCGGGGAGCTGGCGCAGTCCGCCGAGGTCCTCGAAGTTCGTGGTGAACGCCCGGAAACCGCCGGCGTCGAGGAAGGCACGCAGGCCCAGCTCCTGGCGCGCCGCGTACCGCAGCGAGTCGTGCCGGTCCCCGCCGGGCCGCAGCTCGGACGCGACGCGGAAGGTGTCGTCGTACTCCTTGACCAGGTCGTCGACCTGCGCGTCGGGCACCTGGTCGACGGCGCCGACCAGGTCGTTGACGCCGTAGGTGTTCACCGAGACGCCGAAGCGCAGCTCCGCCTCGACCTTGTCCCCCTCGGTGACCGCGACGTCGCGCATGTTGTCGCCGAAGCGGGCCAGCCGCAGCGTCCGCACCGCCGACCAGCCGATCGCGGCGCGGGCCCAGGCCGCGACCCGCCCGACGACCCGGGGGTCGGTGACGTGCCCGGCGACGGTCTTGCGCGCCACCCCGAGCCGGGTCTGGATGAACCCGAACTCCCGGTCGCCGTGCGCGGCCTGGTTGAGGTTCATGAAGTCCATGTCGATGTCGTCCCACGGCAGCGCCACGTTGGCCTGCGTGTGCAGGTGCAGCAGCGGCGTACGCAGCGCGTCCAGCCCGGAGATCCACATCTTGGCCGGGGAGAACGTGTGCATCCAGGCGATCACCCCGACCGCGCCCTGCGCGGCCGCGTCCCGGCAGGCGGCGAGGATGTCCGCGCTGGAGGTGAGGACCGGCTTCCAGACCACGCGTACGGGGATGTCCGGCGACTCGTCCAGGCGCGCGGCGATCTGCCGGGACTGCTCGGCGACCTGCCGCAGGGTGTCCTCGCCGTAGAGGCCCTGGCTGCCGGTGAGGAACCAGACCTCGGGCTGGGGGTGAGTTGCCATGTTGTTGCCTTCCGCGCTAGGAACCGTCACTTGAACCGGATGCCGATGAGGCGCTGGAGGAGGATGAACGCGAACAGCAGGCCACCGATCACGATCTTGGTCCACCAGGAGTTGAGGCTGCCGTCGAACGTGATCAGCGTCTGGATCACGCCCAGCACCAGCACGCCGAGCACGGTGCCGAAGACGTACCCGGAACCGCCGGTGAGCACGGTGCCGCCGATCACCACGGCGGCGATCACGTCCAGCTCCATCCCGACGGCGATCAGCGGCGCGCCGGACAGCGTGTAGAACGACAGCAGGATGCCGCCGATCGCCGAGCAGAGCCCGCTGATCGTGTAGACGGCGATCCGGGTCCGCGCCACCGGCAGGCCCATCAGCAGCGCCGACTGCGCGTTGCCGCCGACCGCGTACACGTTGCGGCCGAACCGGGTGTACGCCAGCACGTACGCCGCGATCAGCACCACCGCGAACGCGATCAGCACGCTGATCGACACGAAGTTTCCGGCCGGGTCGCCGATGCGCTGCTGCGACATCGAGGTCCAGAAACCGTCGGTGATGGAGATGGAGGCGTCGCTGATGAACGTGCACATGCCCCGGGCGAAGAACATCCCGGCGAGTGTCACGATGAACGGCTGGATCTCGAAGAAGTGGATCGCGCAGCCCATCAGGAAACCGAGCGTCGGGCCGATCAGCAGCGCGATCACCAGCACCAGGGCCGCGGGCAGGCCGTCGCGCAGCAGCGCGGCCGACACCATCGCGGTCATCGCCACCACCGAGCCGACGGACAGGTCGATGCCGCCGGTGAGGATCACGAACGTCATGCCGACCGCGACGACGAGCAGGAAGCCGTTGTCGATGAAGACGTTGAAGACGACCTGGACGTTGGAGAAGGCGCGGTACTGGGACACGCCGATGCCGTACATGACCAGCAGCAGGGCGAGCGTGGCCAGCACCGGGACGTGCCGGCGGGGCAGGCTGGGCCGCCAGGACCGGCCGGTGGTCAACGACGTGCTGCTCATGCCGGCACCTGCTCCTTCTCCCGCTGCGGTGCCGCCGGGCCGGGTTCGGTCCCGCGCCGTCGCCGGCGCAGCCGGGCCCGGAACGCCGGGGCCTGGACGAGGCAGACGGCGATGACGACGACCGCCTTGAACAGCAGCGACGTCTGCGGCGAGATGTTCATGGCGTACACGGTGGTGGTCAGGGTCTGGATGATCAGCGCGCCGAGGACGGTGCCGCCGAGGGAGAACCGGCCGCCGGCCAGTGAGGTGCCGCCGATGACGACCGCCAGGATCGCGTCGAGTTCGATCCACAGGCCGGCGGCGTTGCCGTCGGCGCTGGAGACGTTCGCGGTGACCATGAAACCGGCGAGCGCGGCGCAGACGGCGCTGATCACGTAGACGAGGAAGACGATGCGCCGCGACCGGATGCCGGCGAGCCGGCTGGCCTCGGCGTTGCCGCCGACCGACTCGACGATCAGCCCGAGCGCCGTGCGGCGGGTGAACGCGGCCACGAGCAGCGCGGCGGCGAGCGCGATCAGGATGGCCAGCGGCAGCGTCAGGAAGTGCCCGAGCCCGATCGCCCGGTACGGACCAGAGTTGATCGTGATGATCTGGCCCTCGGTGACCAGCTGGGCGATGCCCCGCCCGGCCACCATGAGGATCAGCGTGGCGATGATCGGCTGGATGCCGATGACCGCCACGAGTATCCCGTTCCAGGCGCCGAGCACGAGCGCGGCGCCGAAGGCCAGGGCCAGCGCGGTGGCCACCGTGGCCGGGCTGTTCTGGTCGGCCGCCCCGCTGATGTGCAGGCAGGCGATCGCGCCGCTGATCGCGCAGAGCGAACCGACCGACAGGTCGATGCCGCCGGTGGCGATGACGAGCGTCATCCCGAGCGCGACCAGGATCAGCGGCGCGCTCAGCCGGAGGATGTCGATCGGCGTGCCGTACAGGTGGCCGTTCTTGACCTCGACAGCGAGGAAGCCGGGACGGTAGACGGTGTTCGCGGCGATCATGACCACGAGCACGAGCGCCGGCCAGAACAGGCGGTGGCCGGTCAGCGGGCGGAGGCGGTCGGCGACGGCGGTCATGGGGTCACCTCCTCCCGGGGCGTTCCACTGGCGATGGTGCGCATGACGCGGTCGGCGTCGAGCGTGTCGTCGTTGTCGAGCTGGGCGACCATCTCCCGGTCGCGCATGACCGCGACCCGGTGGCTCAGGCGCAGCACCTCCTCCAGCTCGGCGGAGATGAACAGCACCGCCATGCCGCCGTCGGAGAGCTGCACCACCAGCTTCTGGATCTCGGCCTTGGCGCCGACGTCGATGCCGCGGGTCGGCTCGTCCAGGATCAGCAGGCGCGGCTCGGTGATCAGCCAGCGGGCCAGCAGCACCTTCTGCTGGTTGCCGCCGGACAGGTTGCGAACCGGCAGTTCCGGGTTGGCCGGGCGGATGCTCAGCGCCTCCACGTACCTGCGGACCAGTTCGTCCTGGCGGCGGCGCGGGATCGGACGCAGCCAGCCGCGCGCGGCCTGCATCGCCAGGATCATGTTCTCCCGTACCGTCAGCTCCGGGACGATGCCCTCGGCCCGGCGGTTCTCCGAGCAGAACCCGACGCCCTGGCCGATGGCCTGCATCGGGTTGCGCACGGGCGCCCGGCCGCCGTCGAGCCGTACCTGGCCGTGGTCGGCCCGGTCGGCGCCGAAGATCAGCCGCGCCACCTCGGTCCGGCCGGAGCCGAGCAGGCCGGCCAGGCCGACCACCTCACCGGCGTGGATGCGGAGGCTGAACGGGGCGACAGCGCCACGCCGGCCCAGTTCGGCGGCGTCCACGAGCGGGACCTCGCCACCGGCGTCGACTGTGGCGCGCTTCTGCTGCTCGTCGAGCCGCTCCAGCACGTCCAGCTCCTGGCCGATCATCTTCTCGACCAGGCTGAACTGCGGCAGCTCCTCGGTGCGGTACTCCCCCACGAGCGTGCCGTTGCGCAGCACCGTGATCCGGTCGGCGATGCCGTAGACCTGGTCGAGGAAGTGGGTGACGAACAGGATGGCGATCCCCTCGTCACGCAGCTGCCGCATGATCCGGAACAGCTGCGCCACCTCGCCGGCGTCCAGACTGGAGGTCGGCTCGTCCAGGATCAGCACCCGGGCCTGCACGTCGATCGCGCGGGCGATGGCGACCATCTGCTGCACCGCGAGCGAGTACGAGCCGAGCGGCGCGGAGACGTCGAGGTCGAGATCGAGCCGGGCCAGCAGGTCGCGGGCCCGGCGGCGCATCTCGCCCCAGCGCACCGCGCCGAGCCGGCGGGGCTCCCGGCCGATGAAGACGTTCTCCGCCACCGACAGGTTGGTGCAGAGGTTGACCTCCTGGTAGACGGTGCTGACACCGGCCGCGGCGGCCTGCATCGGACCGGTGAACGAGACCTGCTCGCCGTCGAGCGTGACGACGCCCGCGTCGGTCCCGTAGACGCCGGTCAACACCTTGATCAGGGTGGACTTGCCGGCGCCGTTCTCGCCCATCAGGGCGTGGACCTCGCCCGGGAACAGCCGGAAGTCGACGTCGTGCAGCGCGCGGACCCCGGGGAAGGTCTTGCTGATGCCGGTCATGGTCAGGACCGGACGGTTACCCGTCATCCCATCGGACCTCTTCTTCGACGGTGGTGGTACGGGGGCCGCCGTCGGTTGCGACGGCGACCCCCGGGTGACTCAGTACTTGCGGTTGGGCAGTGCCTCCTTGGCCTGCTCCTGGGTGAACGTGGTCTCCTCGGTCTCGATCCGGGCGGGCACCTCCTCGCCGGCCTTGACCTTCTTGACCAGGTCCATCAGCTGCGGGCCGAGCAGCGGGCTGCACTCGGCGATGAAGTTGAACTTGCCGTCCGCGAGGGCCTGCATGCCGTCCTTCACCGCGTCGACGGTGATGATGGTGATGTCCTTGCCGGGCTCCTTGCCCGCCGCGGTGATCGCCTCGAGCGCGCCCAGGCCCATGTCGTCGTTGTGCGCGAAGAGCACGTCGATCTTCGGGTTGGCCTTGAGGAACTGCTCCATCACCTGCTTGCCGCCGGCGCGGGTGAAGTCACCGGTCTGCGAGGCGACGATCTTCAGGTTCGGGTTGGCGGCGATCGCCTCGGCGAAGCCCTTCTTCCGGTCGTTGGCCGGCGCCGAGCCGGTCGTGCCCTGCAGCTCCACGATGTTGACCGGGCCGGACGCCGCCTTCTTCTGCTCCACCAGCCACTCGCCGGCGAGGCGGCCCTCCTTGACGAAGTCCGAGCCGAGGAACGTCTTGTAGAGCGACTTGTCGGCCGAGTCGACGGCGCGGTCGGTCAGGATCACCGGGATCTTGGCGTCCTTGGCCTCCTTGAGCACGGTGTCCCAGCCGGACTCCACCACCGGCGAGAAGGCGATCACGTCGACCTTCTGCTGGATGAAGTTGCGGATCGCCTTGATCTGGTTCTCCTGCTTCTGCTGGGCGTCGTCGAACTTCAGCTCGATGCCCGCCTCGGCCGCCGCCTCCTTGATCGAGGTGGTGTTGGCGGTGCGCCAGCCACTCTCGGCGCCCACCTGGGAGAAGCCCAGGACGATCTTGTCGTTGCCGTCGCCGGAACCGCCGCCGGTGTCGCTGTTGCCGCACGCGGCCATGCTGGCGGCGAGCAGCACGCCGGCGAACGCCGCGATGACAGTGCGTGCCGTGCTCCTGCTTCTCATCGATTCTCCTCCGGGGGTTGGATGTTCCGGGCGCGCGACCGGCGGAAACCGGAGCGGCCCGGATGTGGTGGTGGGGGGTGCGCGGCGCGGTCCGGGGTCAGTGCGCCGACGGGCGTTGGCCGTACACGTTCTGGTAGCGGTCGTAGAGCGAGTCGATGTCGGCCGGCGCGATCGGCACCGGCCGGCCGAGCGCGCGGGCCAGGTGTGCGGTGCGGGCCACGTCCTCGCACATCACCGCGGCCTTGACCGCCGCCCGGGCGTCGCGGCCGATGGTGAAGACGCCGTGGTTGCGCATGAGCACCGCGGGTGAGCGGTGCCCGGACAGCGTGCTGACGATGCCCTTGCCGATGTCGTCGCCGCCGATCAGCGCAAACGGCCCGATCGGGATCTCCCCGCCGAACTCGTCGGCCTGCGCGGTCAGCCAGCACGGGATCGCCTCGCCGCGGGCCGCCCAGGCGGTGGCGTACCCGCTGTGCGTGTGCACGACGCCGCCGACCTCGGGCATCGCGCGGTAGACGTAGGCGTGCGCGGCGGTGTCGCTGGACGGGGCGCCGTCGCCGTCGACCACCGCGCCGTTGAGGTCGCAGACCACCATGGCCCCGGCGGTCAGGTCGTCGTAGTCGACGCCGCTGGGCTTGATGACCATCAGGTCCTGACCGGGTACGCGGGCCGACACGTTCCCGGCGGTCCAGGCCACCAGGTCGTAGCGGGTCAGTTCGCGGTGCAGACGGGCCACTGTCTCGCGCAGCGCGTCGACCTGGCTGTTCATCCGACCACCTCCAGGGTCGCGGCGGCGCGGTCCGCGGCGGCGTCGACCGCCGCGTTGCGGATCGCCCGCAGGCGGAGCATGACGTCGTTCGCGCCGCGGCCGAAGTGGTCGTGCAACGCGCGGTACTCGGCGTACAGGGCGTCGTAGGCCCGCACGTTCTCCGGTACGGGCCGGTAGACGGCCTCGTCGATGCGCCCCATCGCGGCGGACGCCTCGTGGATCGTCGGGTACGCCCCGGCGGCGACAGCCGCGTGGATGGCGGAGCCGAGCGCCGGGCCCTGGGCGGAGCCGATGATGCTCAGCGGCCGGTTCGTGACGTCGGCGTAGATCTGCATGAGCAGCCGGTTGGAGGTGAGACCACCGGCCACCACCAGGTCGTCGACCGGCACCCCGGCCTGCCCGAACGCCTCGACGATCATCCGGGTGCCGTACGCGGTCGCCTCCAGCAGCGCGCGGTAGACGTCCGACGGCCGGGTGGCCAGCGTCAGCCCGACGATCATCCCGCTGAGGTCGTGGTTGACCAGCAGGGACCGGTTGCCGTTCCACCAGTCCAGCGCCACCAGCCCGTGCGCGCCGACCGGCTGGGCGGCGGCGGCCTCGGTGAGCCGCTCGTGCGAGTCGAACCCCGCCGGGGCGGCGTGGCGGACGAACCAGCCGAAGATGTCCCCCACCCCGCTCTGCCCGGCCTCGAAGCCCCAGGCGCCGGGGCTGATGCCGCCGTCGACCACGCCGCACATGCCCGGCACCTCGGCCGGGTGGGTGCCGTTGAGGACGTGGCAGGTGGAGGTGCCCATGATGGCGACCAGCCGGCCGGGCCGCAGCGCCTGGGCCGACGCGGCGGTGACGTGGGCGTCGACGTTGCCCGCCGCGACCGCGATGCCCTCGGGCAGTCCGGTCCAGGCCGCGGCGCGGGCGCTGAGCGTGCCGGCCCGCGCGCCCAGCGGCAGCAGCGGACCGTCCAGCTTGGCCACGAAGTCGGCGAATCCGGGGTCGAGCGCGGCCAGGTAGTCCGGCGACGGGTAGCGGCCGTCCTGCCGGATGCCCTTGTAGCCGGCCGTGCAGACGTTGCGGGTCTCGGCGCCGCACAGCTGCCACACGATCCAGTCGGCGGCCTCGATGAAGCGCTCGGCCCGGCGGTAGACCTCCGGGTCCTCCTCCAGGATCTGCAGGCCCTTGGCGAACTGCCACTCCGCGGAGATCTTGCCGCCGTAGCGGCCGAGCCACGGTTCGCCGCGTTCTTCCGCCAGCGCGTTGATCCGGTCGGCGTGCGGCTGCGCGGCGTGGTGCTTCCAGAGCTTCACCCAGGCGTGCGGGCGGTCGCGCAGTTGCGGGACCTCGCACAGCGGTGTGCCGTCGGCGAGCGTCGGGAGCACGGTGCAGGCGGTGAAGTCGGTGCCGATGCCCACCACCCGGGACGGGTCCACGCCGGCTTCGGCGAGCGCGGCCGGCACCGCGTGGCGCAGCACGTCGCGGTAGTCGTCCGGGTCCTGGAGGGCCCAGTCCGGGGGCAGCGCCGGGCCGCCGTCGGGAAGCGCGGTCTCGATGACCCCGCGCCGGTACTCGTGCACCGCCGTACCGAGTTCGGCGCCGTCCCGGACGCGGACCACGAGCGCCCGCCCGGACAGCGTGCCGAAATCGACACCGATCACGTACCGGTCGGACGCGTCCACTTCGCTCATTTGCACCTCCGCCGTGTCACGGAGTTAGTGTTAGCGCTCACATATACATCCGTCAAGACACCTCCGGGCAACAGCTACGTAACGAGGAACCGCCCTCGCCGGACCACCGCGGCCGGGCGGCACGGACCGGCGGGGCCGCGCCCGGAGGAGATCCACACGGACGCGCTCCCGGTCCGGCCGCCGAGTCCCGGCGAGCACCTTGTTAGCGACAACAATCGATGCCTTAGTGGATCGTCGAACCGCCGCGATCGGCGCTGCGGGCTGCGGCCCGCGGAGAGGGCCTCCCGGGGTCACAGAGCGCCCCTCAGCGGCACTTTTCCCGGTCCCGACACCCGCGCGAACGGTCGCCGACACGGGCCGGGCGGACCGTCTCGCTATTTACATGCTTTGATGTCAGCGATAACATTCTCGCCATCCCTGCTTCGTGGCGCCGCCGTCCGGGAAACCCCGGCGCCGCAGCCGGGCGGCGACGCGGACGGCGACCCCGTCGACCGCCGGACCCACCACCCACGAGCGCCCGCCGGTGACCGGCCGGCCCCTCTCCACTGCCGTGCCGCGTACGTCCCCGCGCACCCCGGGCGACGCCGCGCGATCGGCGGGCCGCTCCCAACCGGACGCCGGCACGGCCGGCGCCCGGCGACCGAGGAGGATCAGTGCGCAGATGGACCCGACGGACGCTCGCCGTCCTGGGCGTCGCGGCGGTGGCGCTCGCCGCGACAGTCACCGACCAGGCCGTGGCCCCGCGTCCCGCCCGGGCGCTGGACAACGGCGTCGCCCGTACCCCGCCGATGGGGTGGAACACCTGGAACACATTCGGCTGCAACATCAACGAGACCCTCATCCGCCAGACCGCCGACGCGATCGTCAGCAACGGCCTGCGCGACCTCGGGTACAAGTACGTCGTCGTGGACGACTGCTGGTTCGACCCGAACCGGGACTCGCAGGGCAACCTCCAGGCCCACCCGCAGCGGTTCCCCAGCGGGATGAAGTCGCTCGGTGACTACCTGCACGCCCGGGGCCTGCTGTTCGGCATCTACCAGGTGCCGCTGGACAAGACCTGCGCCCAGGTCGGCGGCGCGTTCCCCGGCGCCACCGGCAGCCTCAACCACGAGTACCAGGACGCGCGGCAGTTCGCCGCCTGGGGCGTGGACTACCTGAAGTACGACTGGTGCTCGTCCACCGGCACGATCAACGACCAGGTGGCGCGGTTCGGCATCATGCGCGACGCGCTGGCCTCCACCGGCCGGCCGATCGTCTACAGCATCAACCCCAACAGCTACCACGCCAAGACCGGGCCACAGCGCAACTGGAGCGACGTGGCGAACCTCTGGCGGACCACCGAGGACATCACCAACGCGTGGAACACCGGCCAGACCAACGGCTACCCGATGGGCATCCAGAACATCGTCGACGTCACGGTGCCCCTGGCCGGGTACGCCGCGCCCGGCGGGTTCAACGACCCGGACATGCTCGAGGTCGGCCGAGGGGGCATGAACGACACCGAGATGCGCAGCCACTTCGCGCTCTGGGCGGTCCTCGCCGCGCCACTGATGATGGGCAACGACGTGCGGTCGGCGAACGCGGCCACGCTGGCGATCCTGCGCAACGCGAACCTGGTCGCGATCAACCAGGACACGCTCGGCCGTCAGGCGGCCCAGGTCTCCTTCGACGGCACCCGGCGGGTGCTGGCCAAGCCGCTGGCCAACGGCGACGTGGCGGTCGCCCTGTTCAACCAGGGCAGCTCGACCACCACCGTCTCCACCACCGCGGCGGCGGTGGGCAAGAGCGGCAACTCGTTCACGCTGCGCGACGCGTGGACCGACGCCACCTCCACCAGCACCGGCACGATCTCCGCCAGCGTGCCCGCGCACGGCACCGTGGTCTACCGGGTCAGCGGGGGCGGCACCACCACGCCGCCGCCGGTCCCGACCACGTTCCGGCTGCGCAGCGAGTCGTCCGGCCGGTGCCTCGACGTGGACAACGCCGGCACCGCGAACGGCACCGGGACGCTGATCTGGGACTGCCACAACAACGCCAACCAGCAGTTCACCGCCAACGGACAGGCGTTGCAGGTGCTCGGCAAGTGCCTGGACGTGCCGACGAACGCGACGGCCGGCACCCGGGTGCAGATCTGGGACTGCAACGGCGGCACCAACCAGCAGTGGACCATCAACGGCAACGGCACGGTGAGTAACGGGCGCTTCCCGTCGCTGTGCCTGGACGTCGACAACGCGGGCACCGCCAACGGCACCCGGGTGATCGTCTGGACCTGCCACGGCAACGCCAACCAACGGTGGAGCCGGGCGTGAGCGGCTACGGCCGGTGAACGGCGGTCGGCCGGACGAAGGGGCGAGCGTCCGGCCGGCCGTCACCGGGCGCCGGCGGCCCGGCGCTTGTTCCAGATGTCGAACGCCACCGCGACGAGCAGCACCAGGCCCTTCACCACCGACTGGACGGACTGGTCGACGCCCATGAGCTGCATCCCGTTGCTCATCACCGCCATGATCAGGCCACCCACCATGGCGCCGACCACGGTGCCGACGCCACCGGTGACGGCCGCGCCGCCGATGAACGCCGCCGCGATCGCGTCCAGCTCGAACATGTTGCCCGCCGCCGGCTGGGCCCCGTTGGACCGGGACGAGTAGATCACGCCCGCCACGGCGGACAGGAAGCCCATGTTGACGAAGATCCAGAAGTTGACCCGCTTCACCCGTACGCCGGACAGCATCGCCGCGGGCAGGTTGCCGCCGATGGCGTACACCTGGCGGCCGAACACCGTACGGCGGGTGAGCAGGCCGTAGACGAGCACGAGCACGGCGAGCACGATCAGCACGATCGGCAGGCCCCGGGCGTGGGCGAGCTGCCAGGCGAACCACATGACCACGGCGCCGACCACCACGATCCGCAGCACGAACAGCGGGAACGACTCCACGGGCTGCTCGTGGCGCACCCGGGCGACCCGGGTCCGGAACACGCTCACCGCGTACCCGACCACGGCGAACGCGCCGATGAACAGCGTGAAGGCGTCGTAGCCCTGGCCGCCCAGCAGACCGTTGAGGAACCCGGCGGCGACCCGCTGGTACTCCTCCGGGAACGGCGACAGCGAGATGTTGTCCAGCACGCGCAGCGTCAGACCTCGGAACAGGAGCATGCCGGCCAGGGTGACGATGAACGCCGGGATGCCGGCGTACGCGACCCAGAGCCCGTGCCACGCACCGACCGCGACGCCCACCGCGAGCGCGGCCAGGACGCCGGCCCACCAGGGCATGCCCTCGCGGATGACGAGCACCGCAGAGACCGCTCCGGTGAGCGCCACCACCGATCCCACGGACAGGTCGATGTGGCCGCCGATGATCACGATGACCATGCCGATCGCGAGCACCAGGATGTAGGAGTACTGGAGGACGATGTTCGTCAGGTTGCCGGGGCTCAGCGAGACGCCGTCGGTGAGGACCGCGAACAGCGCCACGATCACCACCAGGGCGATGTAGATGCCGCTCTGCCGCAGGTTGCCCAGGATCAGCGCGCGCGGATCGCTGGTGCCGGTGTGCAGGGTCGCCGCCGCGCCGGTGTCCGGCGCGGCGATCTTCGTGGCGGGGGGAGGCTTCGTGCTGGTCATCGGACGAGATCCCTGTCCTTGGTCATGAGTTCCATCAGGTTCTCCTGGGTGGCCTCGGCCACCGGCATCTCCCCGGTGATGCGGCCGGCCGCCAGGGTGTAGATGCGGTCGCACATGCCGAGCAGCTCGGGCAGTTCGGAGGAGATGAGCACGACGGCCTTGCCGTCGGCCACCAGCCGGTTGACGATCGTGTAGATCTCGAACTTCGCGCCGACGTCGATGCCCCGGGTCGGTTCGTCGAGGATCAGCACGTCCGGGTCGGTGAACAGCCACTTCGCCAGCACGACCTTCTGCTGGTTGCCGCCGGAGAGCTTGCCCACCACCGACATCACGGTCGGCGCCTTGATGTTCATGTCGCGCCGGCCCCGCTCGGCGACCTGGATCTCGCGGTTGCCGTCGATCCAGCCGTGCCGGGCCAGCTTGTCGAGCGCGGCGGCCGAGACGTTGCCCCGCACGTCGTCGATCAGGTTGAGGCCGTAGTGCTTGCGGTCCTCGGTGGCGTACGCGATGCCGTTGGCGATGGCCTCGGCGACAGTGCGCGCCCGTACCTCGCGGCCCTTGACGAACAGCCGGCCCCTGATGTCCCGGCCGTACGCCCGGCCGAACACGCTCATCGCCAGCTCGGTGCGCCCGGCGCCCATCAGGCCGGCGATGCCGACGACCTCCCCGGCCCGCACGTGCAGCGAGGCCCGGTCGACGACCAGGCGGTCCTGCGTCGGGTGGCGCACCGACCAGTCCTCGATGCGCAGCACCTCGTCGCCGGGGGTCACGCTGCGGGTCGGGTAGAAGGCGGCCAGGTCGCGGCCGACCATGCCGCGGATGATCCGGTCCTGGGTGACGGCGCCGTCGGACATGTCCAGCGTCTCGACGGTACGGCCGTCGCGGATGACTGTGGTCGAGTCGGCGACGGCGGTGATCTCGCCGAGCTTGTGCGAGATCATGATGCAGGTGATCCCCTGGTCGCGCAGCCGGCGCATCAGGTCCAGCAGGTGCGCGGAGTCGACGTCGTTGAGTGCCGCTGTGGGCTCGTCGAGGATCAGCAGCCGTACCTTCTTGGACAGCGCCTTGGCGATCTCCACGAGCTGCTGCTTGCCGACGCCGAGCTGGATGACCGGGGTGACCGGGTTCTCGTGCAGCCCGACCGACCGCAGCAGCGCCGCGGCCTCCGCGTTGGTCCGGTGCCAGTCGATGAGCCCGCCGCGGCCGCGGCGCTCGTTGCCGAGGAAGATGTTCTCGGCGATCGACAGGTAGGGCACCAGCGCGAGTTCCTGGTGGATGATGACGATGCCGCGGGCCTCGCTGTCCTGGATCCCCCGGAACCCGACCGGCTCGCCGTCGAAGACGATCTGGCCGTCGTAGCTGCCCGCCGGGTAGACGCCGGACAGCACCTTCATCAGGGTCGACTTCCCGGCGCCGTTCTCACCGCAGATCGCGTGGATCTCGCCACGCCGTACGGCGAGCGAGACGTCCTGGAGCGCGGTCACGCCCGGGAAGGTCTTCGTGATGCCACGCATCTCGAGGATGTGATCGCTCATGGATATCCGTCCTGCTCGTGGTCGTGGTGTCCGGAGCGGACGGGCCCGGTGGCGCGGGCGGCCGCGGCCGCCGGGCCCGTCGCCGCGGGTCAGCCGGCCCGGCCCGCGGCGACCTCCTGCTCGGTCAGGTAGCCGGAGTCGATCAGGACGGACTTGATGTCCTCCTTGTAGACGGTCTGCACCGGCAGCAGGAACGCCGGCACGACCTTGACGCCGTTGTCGTACGCCTTGGTCTCGTTGGCCTTCGGCTCCTCCTTGCGCAGGAACGCCTCGGCGGCGATCACCGCCTGCTCGGCCAGCAGCCGGGTGTCCTTGAAGACGGTCGAGCTCTGCACGCCGTCGTTGATCAGCTTGACCGAGGCGACCTCGGCGTCCTGGCCGGTCACCACCGGCATCTTCTTGGCGCCGCCGCGGTAGCCGGCGTTCTGGAGCGCGGTGATGATGCCGCGGGACAGGCCGTCGAACGGCGACAGCACGCCGTCGACCTTGCTGCCGTCGTTGTAGCTGGAGGTGAGCAGGTCCTCCATCCGCTTCTGCGCGGTCTCCTGCTGCCAGCGCAGGATGGCGGCCTGCTCGATCTTGGTCTGCCCGGACTTGACCTTCAGCGTCCCGGCGTCGAAGTACGGCTTCAGCGTGTCCATCGCGCCGTTGAAGAAGAACCCGGCGTTGTTGTCGTCGAGCGAGCCGGCGAACAGCTCCACGTTGAACGGGCCGGTGGCGGTGCCCTTGGCGCCGTCCTTGGTGAGCAGGCCGAGCCCGACCAGGAGCGCGTTGGCCTGCGCCACGCCGACCTTGTAGTTGTCGAAGCTGACGTAGAAGCTGACGTTCGGGCTGTTGCGGATGAGCCGGTCGTAGGAGATGACCGGGATCTTCGCCGCCGCGGCGGCCTGGAGCTGGCCGCTGAGCGCGGTGCCGTCGATCGGGGCGATGACCAGCACGTCCGCGCCCTGCGTGATCATCTGGTCGATCTGCTGCGACTGGGTCGGGATGTCGTCCCCGGCGTACTGGAGGTCGACCTTGTAGCCCTTGGCCTGGAGCTTCTCCTTCACCGAGTTGCCGTCGGCGATCCACCGTTCCGAGGTCTGCGTCGGCATCGAGACGCCGATCGTCAGGTCGCCGGGCTTGGCCGAGCTGGTGTCTCCGCCGCCTCCCGCGCCCTCGCCGCTGCAGGCGGCCAGGCTGATCGCGAGCGCGGCACCGCTGAGTGCGGCCAGAAGTCGTCTGCGCACGAGCGTCCTCCCTGTCGTGGCGGTCCCTGTGACACAGGTAACCCTCACGGGGAGTGTTAACGCTCACAAGTTGCCCCGTCAACCAATCGCGCGAAATGCGCATGTCTCTTTCTCGTAACAGAGACGACAGTCCAGGTCGGACGGGACGACGTAGCGGAACACCGCGGAGGCGACGGCGCGCCGCCCCCGCGGTGGCCCGGCTCAGGTCGCGGAGCAGGTGGGCGTCATGCCCGATCCGCTGCCGTTGCCCTGGAACCCGAACTCGGTGCTCTGACCGGCGCCGAGCTGGCCGTTGTAGCTCACGTTCGCGAACCGCACCGTGCCGCTGCTCCCGCTCGCGGTGGCGCTCCAGGTGTTGGTGATGCTCGCGCCGCCCGGCAACGTCATGGTGACGGTCCATCCCCGGGTGCCCGACGAGCCCGCGGTCACCTTCACCGTCGCCACGAACCCACCGGTCCAGGAGTTCAGCGACACCGAGGCCGAACACCCGCCCTGACCCGGCGGCGGGGTGGTCGGGTTGTTCGGCGGCGGGGTCGTGGTCGGCGGCGGGTTGTTGCCGCCGGCGTTCAGCGCGTCGAGCACCGCGTTGTACGCCGCCTTCTTGTTGCCCGCGCAGTCGAACAGCAGCGCGTTGTCCGAGCCGCGCCACGAGTCGCAGTCCCGCACGCCCCAGACCGTGATGCCGGTGCAGCGCGACACCGCCAGGCAGGCGCGGGTCACGGCGGCGTAGATGTTCGCCTGGTTGCCGCCGGTCATCACGTCCAGCTCGGTGATCTGCACCTCGACGCCCAGGTCGGCGAAGCGCTGGAGGTTGGCCTGGTAGTCGCCGGGGATCGTGGTGCCCAGGTGCGACTGGAAGCCGACGCAGTCGATCGGCACGCCGCGCGACTTGAAGTCGCGGACCATGTTGTAGATGCCCGTCGACTTCGCGTTGATGCCGTCGGTGTTGTAGTCGTTGTAGCAGAGCTTCGCGCCCGGATCCGCGGCGCGGGCCGCCCGGAACGCCGCCTCGATCCAGTCGTTGCCGGTGCGCTGCAGGTTCGAGTCGCGGCGCCCGCCGCTGCCGCCGTCGGCGAACGCCTCGTTCACCACGTCCCAGGCGTAGATCTGCCCCCGGAAGTGGGTGGCCACCTGGGTGACGTGGTTGATCGCGGCGTTGCGCAGCGCGCTGCCGGACAGGCCCTGTGCCCACGACGGCTGCTGGGCGTGCCAGAGCAGCGTGTGCCCGCGTACCGACATGCCGTTCGCGCGGGCGTGGCTGACCAACCGGTCGCCGCCGGTGTAGCTGAACCGCCCCTGCTGCGGCTCGGTGGCGTCCCACTTCATCTCGTTCTCGGCCACCACGGAGTTGAACTCGCGGTTCAGCACCGTGGCGTACGTGTTGTCGGACAGCTTGCCGGTGGCGACGGCGGCGCCGAAGTAGCGGCCCTTCTCGGCCGCCGCCGCGCGCAGCGTGGTGCCGGCGCTCGCGGCCGGCGCCAGGGCCACCGCCATCCCGGCGGCGAGCGCGCCGGCCAGGATGCCGGTGGTCAGCAAGGCTCTCTTTCGTCTCATGCGGATTCCTCTTCCGGGGGGTTGCGCGATGGTGGTGGTGCGACTCCCCGACCCCGCGTCCGGTGGCGGATGGTGTCGAGGTACGACCAGCGCGGCTCGCCCGGTGAGCCTTGCGGCGCTCATGCCCTGCCATCGACTGTGAGCGATAACATCCCCCGGCGTCAACCCCTTCGGCTCATCCCGGTCCTACGGGTACACGTCCTCGTGTGCCTTGCGGTAGTCGACGATCTCGCCCAGCCGTCCGGCGGCGGCGTGCGTCACCCAGGCCGGGTTGCCCAGCAGCGCGCGGCCCAGCGCGACCAGGTCGAACTCCCCGTCCGCCAGCCGCGCGGCCAGGCCCGCCACCGACTCCGGGCCGTCCGGGCGCAGGAAGTCCCGCCGCAGCCCGACCGAGCCGACGGTGATCGACGGCAGGCCGGTGAGACGCTTCGCCCAGCCGGCCAGGTTCAGCGGCGAGCCGGGGAACGCCGGCTGCCAGAAGCGGCGCTGCGAGGCGTGCAGCACGTCCGCGCCGGCCTCGGCGAACGCGCCGAGGATCTGCGCCAGCTCGGCCGGGGTCTCGGCGATCCGCGCGTCGAACGCCCGCTCCTTGAACTGGGAGAACCGCACGATCACCGGGTGACGCGCCGGGACCTGCGCGCGGACCGCGCGCACCACCGCCGCCGGGAACGCCGCCCGCCGCTCCGGCGAGCCGCCGAACGCGTCGGTCCGGCGGTTCGTGTACGGCCACAGGAACTCGTCGAGCAGGTAACCGTGCGCCGCGTGGATCTCGATCGCGTCGAACCCGGCCCGCACCGCGACCCCTGCTGCATTCGCGTACGCCGCGAGCAGGGTGTCCACGTCGGCCGCGGTCATCGCGTACGGCGCGGGACGGCCCGGCTCGCGTACCCCCGAGGGGGTCCACGCCGGACGGCCGTCGACCGGTTCGCGCAGGCTGCCCAGGTGCCACAGCTGCGCGGCGATCCGGCCGCCGGCGGCGTGCACGGCCTCGACCACTCCCCGCCAGCCGGCCTCGGCCGCGCCGGCGGTCATCCGGGGCACGGTGTCCTCGTGCCCCGCGCTGGGATGGTCGACCAGCACACCCTCGGTGACGATCAGGCCGATGCCGGCCGCGGCGCGGCGCCGGTAGTAGTCGGCCATCTCCGGCGTCGGCACGCCGCCCGGCGCGCGGTTACGGGTCATCGGCGCCATCACGAAGCGGGACGGCAACGGCAGCCCGGCGACGGTGACGGGTTCCAGCAGCGGCGTCACCGGCGATCCGGTGTCCAGGGTCGCGTTCATGACCCGACGCTAGGAGTTGACACCGGTGTCAAGGGCAAGCGCTCAGGCGGCCGGATCCCGGGTGTCCTCGGTCACTGTCATGTCGGACACCACGTCGTCGAGCACCGCGACGGCGTGCGCGAGCCGTGCCATCTCGGCTGTCATCCGGGTCCGCTCCTCGCGCAGCCGGTCGGTGAGCCACGAGGTGCGGACCTCCGGATCGGTCACGCAGGGCAGCAGCTCGGCCATCCGGCGGCTGCTCAGCCCGGCGTCGAACAGCCGCTGGATGAGCCGGACCCGGTCCACGGCCGACTCGGCGAAGACCCGCTGCCCGCTCGCGGTGCGCACGGCGGCGAGCAGCCCCTGCTGCTCGTAGTACCGGATGGACCGGGCGCTCACCCCGGTCCGCGCCGACAGCTCCCCGATCCGCATCGCGCCTCCCCGCTCGCCGGACCTCCATCATCGAGCATGCCGCGCCGGTCAGGACAGCAGCTCGACGTACCCGTCGGTGCCGTGCACGCGGATCCGCCCACCGTCCGGGATCAGCCGGGTCGCGTCCGGCACCGCCACCACTGCGGGCAGGCCGTACTCACGGGCGATCACCGCGCCGTGCGTCATCAGCCCGCCGACCTCCGTCACCAGGCCCGCGACGGCCACGAACAGCGGCGTCCAGCTCGGGTCGGTGTGTGCGGTGACGAGGATGTCGCCCGGCTCCAGGTCGGCGCCGGCCAGGTCCGCCACGACCCGCGCCCGCCCCTCGACGACGCCGGCCGAGACCGCCAGCCCGGCCAGGGCGCCCGGTGGCACGTCGTCGCGCCGGTACGAGCCGTTCAGCGCCTCGCCGTCGGAGGTGAGCACCCGGGGCGGGGTGAGCGCCCGGTGCGCCCGGAACTCCTCCCGGCGGCTGCGGATCAGCGCGGCGTCCACAGAGCCGGTGGCCGCGACCTCGCGGAACTCGTCGAAGGTGAGGTAGAAGACGTCCTCCGGACCGGCGAGCACACCGGCGCGCACCAGCCGGCGGGCCTCGCCCATCAGCGCCTGCTTGTAGACGGCGTAACGGCTCACGATGTCGTACTTCGGGTACTCCCGGTAGCCGGCGAACGTCCGTACCCGCTCGATCACGGCCTGCGTCTCGGCGGCCCTGCGCTCGCCGTCGGGGAGCGCGCGCAGGCGGTCCAGCACCTCCCGGGCCTTCGCCTCGGCCCGCTCCCGGCCCTGGGCGAAGCGGCGCGCAGCGGCGCCCGGGGCGAAGGTGCGGACGTTGTCCAGGATCAGCGGGACGAGCGTGGCCGGGTGCTCGCTCCACCGTGGCCGGGTGATGTCGATCTCGCCGACGCAGCGCATGCCGTACCGGTCGAGGTAGCCGGCGATGGCGTCGCGCGCCTCGACGCCGCCGGGCAGCTTCGGCAGCTCGTCCAGGAACCCGTCGCCGGCGGCGTCCCGCAGGAACGCCACCACCTCTGGGTACGCGCGGACCACGTCCGCCACGTCGAGCAGCGCCAGGCCCATCTCGGCGGTGACGTTGCCGGGCGCGGAGAGCGTGAGCGTGTCGGCGGCGTCGCGTTCGCCGAGCCACTCCCCCAGCTTGTCGTTGAGCCACCAGGTGGCCTGCATTCCCGCCATGATCACCTGGGCGCTCACCGGATCGGTGAGCACCCGCTTGTGCTCGGCGAACGCCTCGACCAGGAAGTCGAACAGCTCGGGTCCGGAGCGGCCGCGGACGTCGCGGCGCAGGGCGGCGAGAGACTCCCGGCTGCGTTCGACGAGCGTGGTGACGATCGCCGGGTCGGTGTCGATCGAGGGCGGCGGGCCGCCCACGGGCGGGCCGGCCGGGGCCGGGTCCGGCGCGGCCGGTACGACGTCCCGGGCGAGGACCGTGTCCAGCGCGTCCCGGGTGAGCGGGTCGGCCCGGCCGATCATGCCCAGGAACGCGGTACGACCCGCCGCCGTGGACAGGTGCGGCGTGGCGTCGACGAACAGCCGCCCACCCGCCTCGTGCATCGGCGCCATGGCGGTCAGCCGCCACATCGACAGGCCCAGCGGCTTCATCGCGTCGGTCATCATCTGTTGGTGGCCGACCGACAGGTAGACGTGGAACCGCCCGTCGGCGGCCGCCGGCACCGGGAACAGCGTGGTGATCGGCCGGCTCTGGAGGATGTGGATGTCGTCGCCGGTCAGGGCCCACTCGATGTCCTGCGGGCACCCGAAGCGCGCCTCGATCCGCCGTCCCAGCGCGGCGAGGCGTACCGCCTGCGCGTCGGTCAGCGCGGGCTGGGCCTGCCGCGCCGGGTCGACTGGCGTCTCCCGGGTGCCGCCGCCGGGCACCGCGTGCACCGCCCGCGCCTTCGCGCCGATCGTCCGGCCGGCCACCGCGCCGTCGCGCACCGTGAAGACGTCCGGGTTCACCAGGCCGGAGACCAGGGCCTCGCCGAGACCGAAGCCGGCCTCCACGGACACCACCGTCCGGTTCCCGGTCACCGGGTCGGCGGTGAACATGATCCCGGCCGCGTCCGGGACGACCATCAGCTGCACCACCACGGCCATGTCCACGGCACGGTCGTCGATGCCGTGGCGCCGCCGGTAGGTCACCGCCCGGTCGGTGAACAGCGAGGCCCAGCAGCGGCTCACGTGCCGCAGCACCTCGGCCGTGCCGACCACGTTCAGGTAGGTGTCCTGCTGGCCCGCGAACGAGGCGGTCGGCAGGTCCTCGGCGGTCGCGCTCGACCGCACGGCGTACGCGGCGTCCGCGCCGAGCCCGGCCAGCGCGGCGGTGACCGCCGCCGCGACGTCGCCCGGTAGCGCGGTCCGCTCGACGACGCGACGCACCTCGGCGGCGGCCGTCCGGAGCGCCGCCGGGTCGTCCGCGTCCGCGCGGGCGAGCCGGTCCAGCGGGCCGGCCAGCGCCGGCGTCCGCGCCACGGCCAGCCGGAAGGCGTCGGTGGTGACGCAGAAACCCGGGGGTACGCGCACCCCGTCGATCCGCGTCAACGCCCCCAGGTGCGCGCCCTTGCCGCCGACCGCGGCGATCCGCGTCTCGTCGACCTCGTGCAGTTGCCACACGTACCGTCCGGTCATGCCGTGCCCCCGTTTTCGCAGCTCGACCCGCATCGGCCGCTGATTCTGCGGCATCACCGGGGCCTTGCGGCAAGACCCGGGGTGCGATATACGTTGATAGTGGCGAGGAGAGTTGTCTCCTTGCCTTTCGTTTTGCCGCACCACGAACCCCTTCCCTGACCCGCTGCCGTCACGTGAGTCAGATCTCCCCGCCCCGGGTGGAGTGCCGGGGGCGCGACGGGGCAAGAAGCGACCACGAGGCCGCGACGCGGCCCGGACGAGCGGGACCGGACGGGGTGGGGGAGACTCGGGCGATGAGCGGCGCTGACACCGACCCGCGTACGCGTGCCGACGTCTTCGCCGTGGACGCGGAGATCGGGCCGGACCTGGCGCGGATCGACTGGTCGGCGCACCCCCTGGGCCCGCCGGACACCTGGCCGCAGAGCCTGCGGACCGCGGTGCGGATCCTGCTGTCCTCCCGGTTCCCGATGTGGATGGCCTGGGGGCCGCAGCTCAGTTTCTTCTGCAACGCCGCCTACCGGCGGGACACGCTCGGCCGCAAGTACCCGTGGGCGCTGGGGCTGCCGGCGAACGAGGTATGGGCGGAGATCTGGGACGACATCGGCCCTCGTGTCGACACCGTGCTGCGCACCGGCGAGGCGACCTGGGACGAGGGCCTGCTGCTGTTCCTGGAGCGCGCCGGCTACCGGGAGGAGACGTACCACACGTTCTCCTACAGCCCGCTGCGCGCCGACGACGGCAGCCTGGTCGGGATGCTCTGTGTGGTCAGCGAGGACACCGAGCGGGTCATCGGTGAGCGGCGGATGGCCACGCTGCGCGACCTCGGCTCGGACCCGAGCGTCATCCGCACCGAACAGGAGACGCTCGCGTTCGTCAGCCGCCAGCTGGCCCGCAACCCGCAGGACCTGCCGTTCACGCTCACCTACCTGTACGACGACGACGGCGGCGCCCGGCTGGTGGAGGCGACCGGGCTGGCGGCGGGCCATCCGGCGGCCCCCGCCACGCTGTCCCCCGGCGACCCGGCCGCGCCGTGGCCGGCCGGCGCCCTCACCGAGGGCGAGTCGGTGCGGGTCGCGCTCGACGGCCCCGCCTTCACGGACCTGCCCGCCGGTGTCTGGCCCGCCGCGCCGGCCGAGGCGCTCCTGGTGCCGCTGCGCCAGCAGGGCGGAGCGCCGTACGGGTTCCTGGTCGCCGGGCTGAACCGCTACCGGGCGCTGGACGACGGGTACCGCGGCTTCGTCGAGCTGACCGCCGGGCATCTGGCCACCGGGATCGCCAGCGCCCGCAGCTACCAGGCGCAGCAGCGGCGGGCCGAGGAACTCGCCGAGCTGGACCGCGCGAAGACCGCGTTCTTCTCCAACATCAGTCACGAGTTCCGCACCCCGCTCACCTTGATCATGGGACCGCTGGACGAGTTGCGCGGCCGGTTGCAGGGCGCCGACGAGCAGGTCCGCGCCGAGCTGGACGTCATCCGCCGCAACGGGCTGCGCCTGGGCAAGCTGGTCAACAGCCTGCTCGACTTCTCCCGCATCGAGGCCGGGCGGATGCAGGCCCGCTACGAGCCGGTGGACCTGGCCGCGGTGACCGCCGACCTGGCGAGCGTCTTCCGGTCGGCTATCGAACGGGCCGGTCTGTCCTTCGAGGTCGACTGCCCGCCCCTGCCCGAGCCGGTGCACCTGGACCGCGGCATGTGGGAGAAGGTGGTGCTGAACCTGCTCAGCAACGCGCTGAAGTTCACCTTCGACGGCACGATCCGGGTGGAGCTGCGCGCCGAGGGCGACGCGGCGGTGCTGCGGATCTCCGACACCGGCATCGGCGTACCCGCCGACGAGATGCCGCGCCTGTTCGAGCGGTTCCACCGCATCGAGAACGCCCGCTCCCGTTCCGACGAGGGCAGCGGCATCGGCCTGGCCCTGGTCCAGGAGCTGGTCACGCTGCACGGCGGCGACATCGACGCGTCCAGCGCGGTGGGCCGGGGCACCATCTTCACGATCCGGCTGCCGTTCGGCACCGCCCACCTGCCCGCCGACGCGCTCGCCCCGGCGGGCACCGGCCGGGCGCCGGTGTCGGCCGAGCCGTTCGTGCAGGAGGCGCTGCGCTGGCTGCCCGCCGACCCGGGCGCCGCCGTCGGCGAGGGCGACCCGGCCGAGGGGCCGGTCCAGCCGCTGCCCGGTGGGGCGCCGGCCCGGGTCCTGGTGGCCGACGACAACGCCGACATGCGGGAGTACCTGACCCGGCTGCTGCGCTCGGCCGGGCACGAGGTGCAGGCCTTCGCCGACGGGCGGGCCGCGCTGGACGCCGCCCGCGCGCACACCCCCGACCTGGTGGTCAGCGACGTGATGATGCCCCGGCTCGACGGCCTGCAACTGGTGGCCGCGCTGCGCGCCGACCAGCGTACGGCCGGCACTCCGGTGCTGCTGCTGTCCGCCCGCGCCGGTCAGGAGGCCTCGATCGAGGGGTTGGAGGCCGGCGCCGACGACTACCTGGTCAAGCCGTTCCCGGCCGCCGAGCTGCTGGCCCGGGTACGCGCGAACGTGGAGCTGGCCCGGCTGCGCAACCACCACGCCCGCTGGCGTACCGCGCTCGTCGACTCGTTGCAGGAGGCGTTCTTCGTCTGCGACGAGGACGGCGCGGTGGTCGAGATCAACGCGGCGTTCACCGGCATCCTCGGGTACGGAACCGAGGACCTGCCCTACCCCGCGGTGCACCCGTGGTGGCCGGACCGGGAGGCCGAGCCCGAGGCGCACCGCCAGGTGGCGGAGGCGTTCTCGAGACTCGTGGGCCAGACCCGTGGCACGTACACCGTGCCGGTGACCCACCGCGACGGGCACCGGATCTGGATCTCGGCCGCGTTCAACCAGGTCGACGACCCGGACAGCGGCCGCCGGATGATCGTCGGCACGTTCCGCGACGTCACCGCCGAGCACTACGCGGTGCAGCGGGAGACCGCCCTGGCCGGGCTCAGCATGCGGCTGTCGCAGGCCGACGACCTCACCGACGCGCTGCACGGGGTGCTGGACGAGCTGCGCAAGCTGTGGCGGGCCGCCGGCGTGCTCACCGCCGTCTTCGGCGACCTGCCCGCCCCCGAGGTGACCGCCACCGACCCGGCGGCCCGGTGGGAGACGTTGCCGCCGCAGCGCCGGCAGGCGTTGCTCGCGCTGCGGGACACCCCGCTGCTGACCCCGGTGGCGACGCGTACGCACGGCGCCGGCATCGCCGTCGAACATCCGCACGGCACCATGGCGCTCTGGATCGACCTGGGCGAGAAGCGGCCCTTCACCGAGCAGGACCAGACGCTGCTGGCGCTGCTGGCCGGCCACATCGGGCAGGGGCTGCACCGGGTGCACCAGATCGACCAGCAGCGGGAGACCGCGCTGGCCCTGCAACGGGCGATCCTCGGCCCGGCGCAGCTCCCCGCCGGCTTCGCGGTGCGGTACTCCCCCGCCGCGATGCCGCTCAAGGTCGGCGGCGACTGGTACGACACCGTCGAGCTGCCGGACGGGCGCATCGGCATCGTGGTCGGCGACTGCGTGGGACACGGCCTTCAGGCCGCGACGGTGATGGGGCAGCTGCGCAGCGCCTGCCGTGCCCTGCTGTTGCAGGACCCGAGCCCGGCCCGGACGCTCGTGGCGCTGGACCGGTTCGCCGCGCTGCTGCCGGGGGCGTCCTGCGCCACCGTCTTCTGTGGCGTCCTCGACCCGGCCACCGGCCTGATGCGCTACTCCAGCGCCGGTCACCCACCGGCCATCGTGGTCCGCGCCGACGGCACTCCCGAACTGCTGCAGCACGGCCGGTCCCGGCCGCTGGCCGTACGCCCCGGGCAGGAACGTCCCGAGGCGGAGGCGACGGTCCCGCCGCGCGCCACCCTGATGCTCTACACCGACGGCCTGGTGGAACGCCGCCGCCAGCCGATCACCGCCGGCATCGCCCGCGCCACCGACGCCATCCAGCAGGGCCACCACGCGCCGGTCGAGGTGCTGGCGACCGAGATCATGGACCGGCTCACCCCGGACGGCGGCTACCACGACGACGTGGCCCTGCTGCTCTACCGTCACCCCGGGCCGCTGGAACTGGAGTTCCCGGCCGAGTCGACGCGCCTGGCCGAGGTCCGCACCGCGCTGCGGGGATGGCTGGACCGCTGCGGGCTGGCCCCGGCCCACGCGTACAACATCCTGGTGGCGGCCGGGGAGGCGTGCGCCAACGCGATCGAGCACGGGCACCGCGACAACCCGGGCGGCCGGATCCGGCTGCGCGCCGCCGCCACCGCCGGCGCCCTGCGCCTGAGCGTCACCGACAGCGGACACTGGCGCGACCGGGACCAGCCTCCCGACCCGCACCGCGGCCGGGGACTCGTGCTCATGCGCGCGCTGATGGACAACATCAGCGTCACTCCGGGGGCCACCGGCACCACCGTCGACATGCAGGCGAGGATCACGCCATGAGCACGTCCCTGACCCTGACCACGAGCGACAGCCCCGACGGCGTCCGCGTGCTGGCCGCCGTCGGTGAGATCGACATGAGCAACGCGTCCGCCTTCGCCGACGCGCTGGCCGAGGCCGTACGCCCCGACGGCGAACCCCTGGTCGTGGACCTCACCAAGGTGGAGTACCTGGACAGCGCCGGGCTGGCCGCGCTGTTCCCGCACGCCGACCGGATCGCGCTGATCGCCGGCCCGCTGCTGGAGCCGTTGCTGACCATCTCCGGGCTGGCCGACCTCACCACGGTCCGCAGCGCCTGACGCCGTCGGGGCGTCAGGCGCTGTCGCGGGTCGGGCGCGGTCGCGGGGTCAGGTTCCGTTGCGCACGATCACCAGCGGCGAGTGGGCGTGGTGCAGCACCGCGTGGCTGACCGAGCCGAGCAGCAGCCCGCCCAGCGCGCCACGTCCGTGCGCGCCGACCACCACGAGCTGGGCGTCCTTCGACTCCTCCACAAGCACCCGGGCCGGGGCGCCGCGCAGCGACCGCTGCCGTACCGGCACGTCGGGGTAACGCTCGGCCCAGCCCGCGATCGACTCGGCGAGGACGCGCCGGGACTCCTCGGCGAGCGCCTCCGGGTCGTACACCAGGGGCAGGATGTCGCCGGGGCCGATCGGGGTGGGGTACAGCCAGGCGTGCACCACGATCAGCGACGCGCCCCGGCGGTCGGCCTCCTCGTACGCGTACCCGACCGCCGCGGTGGACAGCTCGGAGCCGTCCACGCCGACCACGACCGGGCCGTCGGCGCGCGCCTCGCCGCGCGTCACCAGCACCGGGCAGTGCGCGCGGGCCGACACCTGGAGCGTGACCGAGCCGATCAGCAGGCCGGCGAACCCGCCCAGACCGCGGTGGCCGAGCACGATCAGCGCCGCCTCGCGGGACTCGGCGACCAGCACCGCCGCCGGCGCGCCGTCGACCACCACGCCGGTGACAGGCACGTCCGGGGCGACCTTGCCGGCCTCGGCGACCGCCTCGGCGACGACCCGTTCGGCCTGGTTGCGCAGGCCGGCGCCGGCGGGCGCGCCCGGGGCCGGGGTGAGCGGCGCGCGGGTCAGCGGCCAGATGAAGGCGTGCACCACCTGCAGCGGCCGGTTCCGGTCGGCGGCCTCGCGGGCGGCCACCCGGACCGCGTCCAGCGAGGCGGCGGAGCCGTCCACGCCCACCACGACGGGGGCCTGCGAGTGGATCGTCATGTCGTCCTCCTTCACTCGTCCTCAGCCTGCCGGTCAGGCGGCCGGCCCGGCAGGGCCGGCGGGCCCGGCGTGGGGGCCGTTGGTCCCGCGGAAGCGGCGGGTCAGCCGCAGCACCAGCCCGGGCAGCACGCCGATCGCGGCGCAGGCGAGCAGGTCGAGCGCGCTGAGCGGCGAGGTGCCGAGCAGCTCGCGCAGGGGCGGCAGCAGCACGCCCGCCACCTGGAGCACAGCGGAGATCGCTACCGCCACCGGCAGCGCGAGGTTGCGCTCGCGCGAACCCGGGGTACGGATCGCGCGGACCGCCAGCGCCACGCCGAGCTGGGCGAGGCCGAGGACCACGAACACCACCGACTGCCACGGCCGGTCGGCCGCCGCGGCCCACACCCCGGCGCCGAGCGTCGCCGCGGCGATCAGCCCGCCGGTGACCAGCACGTCCCGGCCCAGGCCGGCGCCGAGCACCGACTCCTGCGGCGAGCGGGGCGGCCGGCGCAGCGTGCCCGGCTCGGCCGGTTCCGCGCCGAGCGCCACCCCGGGTACGCCGTGGGTGAGCAGGTTGATCCAGAGGATCTGCGCCGGCAGCAGCGGCACCGGCAGGCCGAACAGCGGGCCGAGCAGCATCACCGCGATCTCGGCGACGCCACCGGCGAGCGCGTAGCGCAGGAACCGGCGGATGTTGTCGTAGATCCGGCGGCCCTCGCCGATGGCGGTCGCCACGGTGGTCAGGTCGTCGTCGACGAGCACCAGGTCGGAGGCCTGCCGGGCCACCTCGGTGCCGCCGCCCATGGCCACGCCGATGTCCGCGCGGCGCAGCGCCGGGGCGTCGTTGACGCCGTCGCCGGTCATCGCCACCACGTGCCCCCGGTTCTGGAGGCCGGCGATGATGTCGAGCTTCTGTTCCGGCTGGGTCCGCGCGTACACCCGGGTCTCGGGGTGGGCGCGGCCCGGGTCGCCGTCGTCGCCGTTGGCGAGCGGGTCGCCGTCGCGCCAGAGCCCGAGCCGTCCGCCGATGGCGGCGGCGGTCGCGGGGTGGTCGCCGGTGATGAGGACAAGCCGGATGCCGGCCTCCTCGAAGCCCGCGGCGATGCCGGGGGCCGCGGCGCGCAGCGGGTCGCCGACCGCGACCAGGCCCAGGGGGCGCAGGCCGGTCGGCCGGGCCGGGTCGGGCAGGGTGTCGACCACCGCGGAGGCCACCGCCAGCACGCGCAGCCCTTCGGTGGCGAGCCGGTGCGCGGCGCCGGTCAGCTCGGCCAGTTCCGCGGCGTCGGCGTCCACCAGCGGCGCGGCCAGCAGATTCTCCGGCGCGCCCTTGCAGACCACCAGGTAGCGCCCGTCGCAGCGGCGGTGCACCGTGGTCATCCGGCGCAGGTCCTGGTCGAACGGGGCCTCCGCCACGCGGGGCCAGGCGTCGCGGGTGGTGTCCGGGTCCAGGCCGCAGCGGGCGCCGAACGTGACGAGCGCCGCCTCCAGCGGGTCACCGATCGCCGTCCACTCGGGCCGCTCGTCGGTCGGCGGCGTCACTGTGGCGTCGTTGCAGAGCAGCCCGGCGCGGGCGAGAGCGCGCAGCTCGTCGGGGGCGCTCACCGGCTCGCCCCGGTGGTGCACCTCGCCGTCGGGCGCGTAGCCGGTGCCGGTGACGGCGTAGCGGTCGCGGCCGGGGACGACCGCGTACTGCACGGCCATCCGGCCCTCGGTGAGCGTGCCGGTCTTGTCGGAGGCGATCACGGTGACCGAGCCGAGGGTCTCCACCGCGTGCAGCCGACGGGGGATGGCGCGGCTGCCGGCCATCCGGCGCGCACCCAGGGCGAGCGCCAGCGTGACGACGGCGGGCAGCGACTCCGGTACGGCCGCCACCACGAGGCTGACGGCGGTGACGGCCATCTGCGTGACCGGCCGCCCGTCGAGCACGCCGATCGCGAAGACCAGCCCGGAGAGCACCACGGCGGTCAGGCCGAGCACCCGGCCGAGCGAGGACAGGCGTCGTTGCAGCGGGGTGGGCGCCGGCCGGGTCGCCGCGACCAGGGCGCTGATCCGGCCCAGCGCGCTCGCCGCGCCGGTGCGCACCACGGTTCCGGTGGCGCGGCCGGTGGTGACCACGGTGCCGGCGCTGGCCTCCTCCCCCGCGACCCGGGCCACCGGCACCGACTCGCCGGTCAGCGCCGACTCGTCCAGGCTGAGGCGTACCGCGTCGGTGAGTTCCAGGTCGGCGGGTACCACGTCGCCGGCCTCCAGCCGGACCAGGTCGCCGCGGACCAGGTCGGCGGCGGGCAGCACGAGGTCACGGCCGTCGCGGACCACACGCGCGGTCGGTGCGGCGAGCCGGTCCAGCGCGGCGACGGCCCGGTCGGCGCGTACCTCCTGCACCACGCCGATCGCGGTGTTGATCAGGACGACCAGCACGATCACCGCGGTGTCCGGGTAGTCGCGCAGCAGCGTGGTCACCACGGCGGCGGCCAGCAGCAGCGCCACCAGCGGGTCGGTGAGCTGGCGGAACACCCGGCCGGCCAGCCCGCGCTTGCGCGGGGCGGCCACGGTGTTCGGGCCGTCGGCGCGCAGCCGGGCGGCCGCCTCGGCCGAGCCGAGCCCGGTCGCGGGGGCCGGAGAGATCTCGGTGGGCGTCGTCGCTGTCGCCGGCCCGCCGTTGATCACCACATCGTCCTCCATGTCGTCGCCGCCCGCGCCGGGCAATCCCAGCATGCGGCGCGAACCTACGTGGCTCGCAGGGCCGAGGGCCTGTCGGACCCGGGACCAACGGCCCCCCGCGTACGGGGCAGCGCGGCCCCCGGCGCGCCGGTAACGTCGGCGCGGTGAGCCGGACACGCAGCGCCACCGAGCCGACACCTCTGTCCCGTCACCGATGGGTCCGGTGGACGCTCGCGGTGCTCCTCCTCGCGTCGGCGGGGTGCGGGAGGGGGTTCGGGGAGGAGAGCGGCGACGCGCTGGCGCGTGACACCGCGGCGGCGGAGGCGAAGCAGCTCAACACGGAGCTGGGTCACCGCAACCGGGCGCGGGACGCCGGGTCGATCGCAGCGGCCGAGATCGTCCAGGAGCCGACGGACGCCGCGTCCGGCGGCGGTGCGACAGTCCGGCGGGAGGCGCTGGCCTGGTCCGGGCGCACCGCCGGGAACGAGCGGGCCACCGTCGACGTGCGGTTCGTGGTGACGGTGCCGGAGCAGCCGCCGGTGTCGATCGGTGGCGCGAGCAACAGCGCCGGTGAGGCCGCGCGCTGCTACCGCTACGAGTTCGAGCTCTACCGCTACACGACGTACCACGAGATCGACTGTCCGAGCGGCCCCGCTCCGTCGCCGCCCACCGCCGCGCCGGTGCCGAGGGTGCCCGAGGACGGGCGGCAGCGGCTCACCGCCGTGCTGCGCACCGCCACCCCGGACACGCTTGCGGGCGCCGTGCGGGCGGCCTTCCCACAGGACTGGATCAGCGTCGACACGACAGTGCACGAGGGCGCGCTCGTCGCCGCCGTCGGCGTACCCGCCGAGCGGGACTGTCTCCTGCTCGTCCGCACGCCGGCCGGGAAGATCGAGAGTCCCGGGTACGACCGGATCTGGCTGGAGCCGGGCGAGACCGGCTGCCGGACCGCCCTCTACGTGGCGCCGCCGCGCTGACGTACCGGTTTGCCGCGGGGCCGCCGGGGCACCTGACGGTCATGACTGATCCGGAGCAGTTCCAGCGGCAGCAGGAGGGCGCGCTCGAGCGCGGGCAGGTGTTCCAGGACGCCGAGGGGCGGCGTACCCGGGATCCGGGCGCCGGGGCGGAGAACGCGGAGAGTGAGGCCGACCGCAACGCCGAGCGCCTGGCGCGCGGCGAGGTGGGCCCGGGCGTCCCGGAGGACTGACGCGCCGGGCCGATGTCAATGTAGCGTTGACGGGTGACCCTGGACCGCCTGTCCGAGATCGCCGCGGCCGGGGTCCGGCTGGACGACCGCGAGCTGGACCTGATCGACCGGGCCCGGCACGACGGCGCCACCTGGGCCGACGTCGCGCGGGCGCTGGGCCTGGGCAGCCGGCAGGCCGCCGAGCAACGCCGGCAACGCCTCGTGGCGGCCCGGCGGACCCGCCTGGCCCGGCTCGACCCGGGCGGCTCCCCCGAACTGCCCGTGCTGCGGGCGGCAGTCACCGACCTGCACCGCTGGATCGAGACGGACCGCGCGTGGGACGGGCGCTTCGCCCGCGCGGCGTTGACGCGCCGCACCTGCGCGCTCGCGCTGGACGCCCCCGCCGGGCCGCTGTACGCGCTGGCCGCGCACCTCGCCGACGACCTGGCCGGGGCGGGGCGGCGGCTGCCCGCTCCGGCACGCGACGCCGCCCGGCGCATCGCCGCCGCGCTGTCAACATCATATTGACGTACGCCCAAGGCATTGCCCCGGGACGGCTCAACTCCGGAGGATGTGAGTCCACCAGACTCAACCTCTCGGGGGATCCATGCGCCGCAACGCCGTCCTGTTCGTGGCCGTCTCGCTGCTGTCCGGCCTCGGCGGCAGCGCCATGGCCCTGGTCTCCGGCATCTGGATCCTCGATCTCACCGGTTCCACCGGGCTCGCCGCGCTGGCCGGGCTCTGCGTCTACGCCCCGACGCTGGCCGGACCGTGGCTCGGCGGCCTGCTCGACCGGGTGCCCCGGCGTCCCCTGGTGATCGGTGTCGACCTCGCGCTCGCCGCCGCGCTGCTGAGCCTGCTGGCGGTGCGAGGGCCCGGCGAGGCGTGGCTGATCTACGCCGTCTCGCTCGCCTACGGCATCGGCTACGTGCTCGTCGACGCCGGCGAGACCGCGTTGCTGCCCGCCGCGCTCCCCCCGGCCCGGCTGGCCGACGTCAACGGCTGGCGGTCGAGCGCACAGGAGGGCATGAAGCTGGTGGCGCCGCTGGCCGGGGCGGGCCTGTACGCGTGGCGGGGCGGGCACGTCGTCGCGGTGCTCGCCGCCGCCGTACCGGTGCTCGCGGCCGCCCTGTACGGCGCGTTGCGCCTGACGCGGACCGCCCCCGCTCCCCCGGCCGCACGCCCGGCGCGGGTGCGGGACGGCCTCGCCGCGCTGCTGGCCCGGCGGGCGGTACGCGTACCCGTGGCGCTCGCGGCGGTGTCCATCGCGATGTCCGGGTTCACCACCGCAGCGCTGTACGACGTGGTGGTGACGGACCTGGCGCTGCCGTCGACGTTCCTCGGTGTGCTGGCGAGCGCGCAGGGCGGCGGGTCACTGCTCGCCGGGCTCGTCGTCGGCCGGCTCGTCCGTCGCCACGGCGAGATCACGGTCGGTGCCGCGGGCGCGGTCCTGTTCGCCGCCGGCTGTCTGGGGCGCTGCCTGCCCTGGTGGCCGGGCACTGTGGCCGCCTCGGTCGTCGTCGGTGTGGGTCTGCCGTGGACGCTCGTCGCGGCGGTCACCGCCGTGCAGACGTACACGCCGCAGGCGATGCTCGGGCGGGTCGCCGGGACCGCGAACACCGCGATGTTCGGCCCGATCACGCTGGCCATCCCGCTCGGGTCGGCGGCGGTCGCGGTCGGCGGCCGGCCGCCGCTGGTGCTCGCCGCGGTGGCGTGCCTGGCCGCGGCACTGGCGGCGGCCGTCCGGCCGCGTCGTCAACCGGCGGCCGGCGGGCCGGACAGGTGGCGGATCAGCTCCGGCCGGGAACGCAGCCGCAGCTTCCGGTAGACGTTGCCGAGGTGGTACTCGACGGTCTTCGGTGACAGGAAGACCCGGGCCGCGATCTCCCGGTTCGTCAGGCCCTCCGCCACGTGCAGGGCGATCAGGCGTTCCTGGCCGGTCAGCCGGTCGACGGTCCGGTCGCCGGGCTCGGGCGGCCGCCGGCCGGTGGCGTCGATCTCGGTGCGGCACCGCCGCGCCCAGCCCTGTGCGCCGAGCGCCTCGAACAACCGCAGCGCGGCGTGCAACTGGACCCGCGCGTCCCGGCGACGGCGGGCCCGGCGCAGCCGCTGCCCGTAGCTCAGCAGCGTCCGGGCCCGTTCCAGCGGGACGACGGCGGGATCACACCGGGCCAGCGCCGCCGCGAAGACCTCGTCCAGGTCCGGTTCGCCGGCGAGCAGGCCCTCGACGCGCGCGGAGGCGGCGCGGGCGGCGGCACCACCCGTACCGGCCAGGTCGCGCAACCGCCGTGCCGACCGCTGCGGGTCGGACAGGTGCGCGTACGCCTCGGCCAGCTCGGCCGCGACGGGCAGCCACCCCGGTTCGGCGATGCCGCCGTCGCGCTGGGCCCGGCGGACCCGTTCCAGCTCGGTCACGGCGTCGTGCCAGCGCGCGCCCACCACCGCCGCGATCCCGGTGGCGTAGCGGAGCCGGACCTCGATCTCCCGGAACTCGCCCGGCAGGAGACGACGGGCGTCCTCGACGTGCGCGAGCGCCTCCGGCTCCTCGCCGAGCAGCGCCTCCACCAGGGCCAGCACGGCCAGCGCCTCCGCCCGCAGCACCGGAAGCGCCACCTGCTCGGCGATCCGGACCGCCTCGGCGGCGGCCTGGTACGCCGCGTGCAGCCGGCCGGTGCGCCACTCCAGCCCGGCGAGCCGGGGCAGGGCGTACGCCAGCAGGAACACGTCGTCGGTGGCGCGGGCCCGGTCGATCTCCGGTTCCAGCAGCGCACGCGCGGTGTCGTGTTCCCCGATCCAGCAGAACACCTCGGCCAGCTCCGCCGCCGAGCCGTCGGCGTGGCCGGCGCAGGCGGTGACCAGGGCACGGGCCGACGCGACCCCCTCGGGCAGCCCGGCCAGCACCTGCGCCGCGGCCAGCCGGATCGGCCCCTTCGGCCAGGTCGCGCCCGCGTCCGCGGCGGCCAGCTCGGCCACCCGCGCGCACAGCGGCACCATGCCGGTGACGTCCAGCCGCGCCCAGAACTGGTTGACGCGGGCGCTCATCAGCCGGGCCGCGCCGAGCGGATCCGCTTGCGCGTACGCCTGCGCGTCGGCCAGGTACGCCTCGGCGCCCGCCGTGTCACAGTGCTGCTGCGCCAGGTGGGCGAGCAACGGCTTGACCCGGCAACGCAGGTCGGCGCGCCGGGTCAGCCCGATCGCCTCCTCCCCCAGCGTGATCGCGTGCCGGCTCGCGCCCGCGTTGGCCCAGGCGCGGGACGCGGCGGCGAGCCGGGACGCGCGTACGTCCGGGTCCGGTGTGAGACGGGCGGACCGCTCGTACGCGCGCGCCTCGGCCACCACGCCGCCCCGGCGTTGCGCCCGCTCGGCGGAGTCGGCCAGCAACGCGGCGACGCCCTCGTCGGGCACTGTGGTGGCGGCCGCGAGATGCCAGGCCCGGCGGTCGGCGGTGTCGTCACCGGTGAGCGCCGCGGCCACCGCCAGGTGGGCGGCCCGCCGCCGGCCGGGGCCGGCGACCGAGTGCACAGCGGCGCGGGTCAGCGGGTGGCGGAACGTCACCTCGCGATCGGTCACCCGGATCAGCCCGGCGTCGACCGCCGGGTCCAGCACGCCCAGGCGCAGCCCGTCCGCCGCCAGGATCCGCTCCAGCAGCGCCGGGGTGGTGGCCTCGGTGACCGCGCAGGCGACGAGCGCGCGCCAGGTGTTGTCGGGGAGCCCACGGGCGTGCGCCAGGACGGTCATCTCGATGCGTTCGACGAGCACGAGAGGCTCCCGCAGCGGCAGCCACCCGTTGCGGTGCTCCTCGGACAGCGTCGCCGGCAGTTCGGTCAGCGCGAGCGGGTTGCCGGCGGTGGCCGCCGCCAGGTCGGCGGCGACCCGTGGGTCCAGGCCGGCGCGCATGGCGAGCCGGATCGCGTCGTTCCGCGGCAGACCGGTCAGCGGCAGCTCCGGCAGGCCGGGCGCGGGGAACGCGGGGGCGTCGCGGGCCGCGAAGACGACGGCGACCCGGTCCGCGAGCAGCCGCCGGGCGGTGAACAGCAGCGCCTCCGCCGAGGCCGGGTCGATCCAGTGCGCGTCGTCGACCAGGCAGAGCACCGGCGTGTCCTCGGCCGCCGTCGTGAGCAGGCTCAGCGTCGCCACGTACGCGGCGAGCCGGTTGACCGGACGGGAGCCGCCGCCGATGGCGAAGACGGTACGCAGCGCGTCGGCCTGCTGCGCGGGCAGATCGCCGAGCCGGTGCAGCAGCGGGCGCGCCAGTTGGTGCAGCGCGGAGAACGGCAGTTCCGCCTCGAACGGGGCGCCGGTGGCGCGCAGCACCCGCATCCCGGTGGACCGGGCGGCGCAGTGCTCCAGCAGCGCCGTCTTGCCGACGCCCGCCGCGCCGCGCACCACCAGGGCGCCGCCGTGACCGTCGACCGCGTCGGCCAGCAGCGCACCGAGCCGCCGGCACTCGTCGGCGCGCCCGAGCAGGGCGTCCCCGCCGGTGTCCGTGGCCGTGCCGACGGCACCGGCCGGCGCCGGACCACTGCCCATGACCGCACGCTAGCCGCCGGCGTCGTCAGGGCGGGCGGGCGCGACGCGAACCCGACAGGAGGCTCGCGCGGCCTCGTCGACTAGGAGGAACCCGGATCCGGTGGCCGTCGCGGATCCCTAGCGTCGTCCCCAGTCGTCCGGCCGGTGACCACCGGCGCATCCGGGACGGCGACACGACTCCGAGGGGAGACACCATGATCGGGAAGAGAGCCGCCGGGGTGCTGGCGGCGGGACTGCTCGCCACCGGGCTCGGGGTGGCGTCCGGCCCGCCGGCGCAGGCCGCGACCGGCCACTACGCCATCGTCAACTACGGCAGCGGCAAGTGCCTGGAGGTGGACCGGTCCGGCGCCCCGTCGTCGCTCGGCGGCCGGGTCGTGCAGCGCACCTGCGACGGCCAGGCCGTGCAGCGCTGGTCGCCGGTGGGCAGGGACACCTACACGTTCGTCAACCAGTTCAGCGGCATGTGCGTGGACGTCCGCAACGGGGTGAACGCCGACGGCACGCCGTTGCAGCAGTGGGCCTGCACCGGCACGTCGAGCATGAAGTGGACGGTCGACCCGAACTCCTTCGCGGGGGTGCACCAGATCAAGTCGCAGATCGGCGGCCGGTGCATGGACGTGCGGGGCGGATCGGACGCCGACGGCGCGACCGTCCAGATCTACCGCTGCACCGGCTTCGGCAACCCGGCCCAGGTCTGGTCGTTCGCGGCCGTCTGACCGGCGCGGATGCGGCCCGTCCCCAGGGGTGAGGGGGACGGGCCGCACGATCGTCAGCGCCAGGTGTCGCTGACGGCCCGGGTGCCGCCGGCCGGCGTGGTGAACGTCCGGTTCGCGCCGGACTCCCAGATCACCGTGCCGTCCGGGTTCTTCTTGACGTACTTGTACTCGACAGCGGTGTTCGCGGGCAGGTCGACCGTGGCCCGCCAGACCGGATAGGCGGCGGGCGAGAGGGCGACGGCGGCGGACGGGTTCCAGCCGCCGAGCGCCGGGACGTTGCCGACCACGAACACGTTCTGTCCGTAGACGGTGGTCGCGGTGACGGAGAACGTGGTGGCCACAGCCGTGCTGACGGTGTCGCCGCGGAACGTCTCGGTCACCGCGTACGTGCCGGTGGCCGGCGTGGTGAGCGTCCGGTTCGCGCCGGACTCCCAGGTGACCGCACCGGCGGTGGTCAGCTTGACGAACTTGAACTCCACGCCGGTGGACCGGGGCAGGCTGACGGTGGCGCGGTAGGTGCCGCCGCCCTGCGCGGCGAGCTTGACGCCGTTCGCGGGCGTCCACGAGCCCAGCTCGGGGATGCTGCCGACGACGTAGACGTCCTGCCCGGCGGCCAGGTTCGCGGCGACGGTGAACGTGGTGGCGATCCGGTCACCCGGGCTGACCGTGGGGGACGCGGTCGGGGAGGCCGTCGGCGACACGGTCGGGGAGGCGGTCGGGGACGGGCTGGCACCCGGCCGGGCGTTCACGTGGATCGCGACCGCGTCGTTGGCCGGGAGGGTCACCGTGGCCCGGCCGCCGGACACGGTCACCGTGGAGCCGGTGCAGCCGCTGCCGGTGGCGACGCCGGAGATGACGTCGCAGTACCGGCCGTCGGCGAGCCCGGTGACGAAGGTGGCGGTGGTGGCCGAGCCGGAGTCGTTGACGCCGATCCAGGCCCGGTCGCCCCGGTGGAAGCCGATCACGTTGCTGTTCACTGTGGTGAAGTCCGAGACGGTCTTCACCGGCCGGGCGGCGTTGGCCCAGCCGACCATGCCCTTGACGCCGGTGGTGCGGCTCAGGCAGTTCCAGGCGGCGCCGCAGGTCGTGTCGGTGACCCGTCCGGTGCCGTCGTGCGGCGGGGACTGGTTGCGGTTGGACCAGGTGAAGCTGTCGTAGACCGACGGCTTGCCGTGCGGGTAGGCCAGCGCGAAGTAGTTCGCCAGCACGTAGTCGGTGCCGTTCTTGTACGACAGCACCACACCGTCGCGCTCCAGGTCGTGGTTGGTGACCATGGCGAAGACGTTGGCGCTCGGCGCGTCGAGGTTCCAGTTCGGCACGTTCGCCAGCGCCGAGATCGAGCCCTGGAACGCCGAGCGGATGCCCTTGGCGTACGCGAAGTCGAGCACGTCGCCGTTGCCGATGTACGCCCGGGCCTGCAACGCGGGATTACTGGCGCCGTCGAAGATCTCCTGTGCGACGTACGGACGCCGGCCCTCGGCGACGGTGTTGTTCAGCTTGCCCAGGATGGCCGCGAAGTCGTCCTTGCGGATGTGCTTGACCGCGTCGACCCGGAAGCCGTCTACGCCGAGCCCGATCAGGTCGTTGAGGTAGCCCGCGATCTTGTTGCGGACCGCCTCCTTCTCGGTGTAGAGGTCGGACAGCGACAGCAGCTCGCAGCTGGTCACCTGGGCCTCGTTGTTCCAGTCGCTGATCGCGCCGCCGGTCGGGCAGTTGTCGCCGGGGCGGTGGAAGTCGCCGGCGCCGTACGGCACGGCCGGGTAGCTGTAGCCGGAGAACTCGGTGCCGGCGTAGCCGCGCGTGCCGGCCGGGTTGTTGGTGCCGGCCATGTGGTTGACGACCGCGTCGACGTAGACGCGCACACCGGCGTTGTGGCACGCGGTGACCATGGCGGCGAACTGCTGGCGGTTGCCGAACCGGCTGTCCAGCTTGTACGACACCGGCTGGTACACCTCGTACCAGGGGTAGGCGCCGTCGGCGCTGGCGGGCAGCTTCACCGACTCCTGCGGCGGCGCCACCTGCACCGCGCCGTAGCCGGCCGGTCCGAGGTGGTCGGTGCAGGCGGCGGCGACCGAGTTCCAGTTCCATTCCCAGAGGTTGGCGGTCACCTCGCTGTCGTTCAGGACGACGGCGGCGCGGGCGGGGGTGGGGGTGGTGGTGGCAGCGGCGACGGCGACCGTGCCGCCGGCCGCGACGAGCGCGGCGGCGAGCAGCAGGCGACCGGCGCGGCCACGGGGGTGTGGCCTGGCGGATTGCATGGTCGGGGGACCTCTTCCGTGGGTTCGAAAGGGTGAGCGGGGGTGGGGCGGCCGTCCCGGGTAGCGAACACCATGCGCCATCCATGAAAGTCTTTGCAAGAGCTTGCGGCAAAGTTTTCGAAACCAGCAGGCAACACGAGTGGGCTCGGATTCCCGGCCACCAGCGGCGATCCACGCTGGACCGGACGATCGGGCGCCGGAGGCGATTCCCGCTGCTCGGGACGGGACGACCCGCTTCGCGGGACGATCGCAACTTCCGAGCAGATTTTCCAGCGTTTGCGGGCCGGGTGCGCCCGGCACCCGCCGGACACGGACGAGCCCCGGTCCGTCGCGTCGCGACGGACCGGGGCTCGCTCAGATGTGACGGATCAGGCCAGGTCGAAGCGGTCCAGCTCCATGACCTTCGTCCAGGCGGCGACGAAGTCGCGGACGAACTTCTCCCGCGCGTCGTCGCTGGCGTAGACCTCGGCGAGCGCCCGCAGCTGCGAGTTGGAGCCGAAGATGAGGTCGACCGCGGTGGCGGTCCACTTCACCTGGTCGGTCGCCAGGTCGCGGATCTCGTACACGTGCTCCTCGGACTCCGCCGCCTTCCACCGGGTGCCCGGGGAGAGGAGGTTGACGAAGAAGTCGTTGGTGAGCACGCCGGGCCGGTCGGTGAGCACGCCGTGCGCGGCGCCGCCGACGTTGTTGCCGAGCGCGCGCAGGCCGCCGACCAGGACGGTCATCTCCGGCGCGGTCAGGTTCAGCATGTACGCGCGGTCGACGAGCAGCACCTCCGGCTGGGTCTTCTCGCCCGGCCGCAGGTAGTTGCGGAACCCGTCGGCGCGCGGCTCCATCACCCGGAACGACTCGACGTCGGTCTGCTCCTGAGTGGCGTCGGTACGACCCGGGTGGAACGGCACAGTCACCTCGACGCCGGCGTCGCGCGCCGCCTGCTCGACAGCGGCCGAGCCGGCCAGCACGATCAGGTCAGCGAGCGAGATCTGGGCGCCGCCAGCGGCGTTGAACTCCTGCTGGATGCCCTCCAGGGTGGCCAGCACGGTGGCGAGCTGCTCGGGCTGGTTGACCTCCCAGTTGCGCTGCGGCTCCAGCCGGATCCGCGCGCCGTTGGCGCCACCACGCTTGTCGGTGGAGCGGTAGCTCGCGGCCGAGGCCCAGGCGGTGGAGACGAGCTGGGCGGTGGTGAGGCCGGACTCCAGCACCTTCGCCTTGAGCGCGGCGACGTCGGCGTCGTTCACCAGGTCGTGCGCGGCGGCCGGCACCGGGTCCTGCCAGAGCTGGGCCTCGGGCACCCACGGGCCGAGGAAGCGGCTGACCGGGCCCATGTCACGGTGCAGCAGCTTGTACCAGGCCTTGGCGAACGCCAGCGCGAACTCGTCCGGGTTCTCCAGGAAGCGGCGGGAGATCTTCTCGTACGCCGGGTCCACGCGCAGCGACAGGTCGGTCGTGAGCATGGTCGGCTTGTGCTTCTTCGACGGGTCGTGGGCGTCCGGGATGATCGCATCGGCGTCCTTGGCCACCCACTGCTTGGCGCCACCGGGGCTGGTGGTCAGCTCCCACTCGTAGCCGAAGAGGATCTCGAAGAAGCGGTTGCTCCACTGGGTCGGCTTGTCGGTCCAGGTGACCTCGAGGCCGCTGGTGATCGTGTCGCCGCCCTTGCCCTCGCCGTACGTGCTCAGCCAGCCCAGGCCCTGCGCCTCCAGCGGCGCGGCCTCCGGCTCGGGGCCGACGTGCCGGTCGGCGGGGCCGGCGCCGTGGGTCTTGCCGAACGTGTGGCCGCCGGCGATCAGCGCGACGGTCTCCTCGTCGTTCATCGCCATCCGGCGGAACGTCTCGCGGATGAAGTGCGCCGCGGCGAGCGGGTCGGCGTTGCCGCGCGGGCCCTCCGGGTTGACGTAGATCAGACCCATCTCGGTCGCGCCGACGCCGGCCACCATGTCCTTCTCGGAGGCGTAGCGCTCGTCGCCCAGCCAGGTGTCCTCGGGGCCCCAGAAGATCTCCTCCGGCTCCCAGACGTCCTCACGGCCGAAGCCGAAGCCGAAGGTCTTGAAGCCCATCGACTCCAGGGACACGTTGCCGGCGAGCACCAGCAGGTCGGCCCAGGAGATCTTCTGGCCGTACTTCTGCTTGACCGGCCAGAGCAGCCGGCGGGCCTTGTCCAGGTTGGCGTTGTCCGGCCAGCTGTTCAGCGGGGCGAAGCGCTGCCCGCCGTCGCCGGCGCCACCGCGGCCGTCCTCGATGCGGTAGGTGCCCGCGGCGTGCCAGCTCATCCGGATCATCAGGCCGCCGTAGTGGCCGAAGTCGGCCGGCCACCAGTCCTGCGAGGTGGTGAGGACCTCGGTGATGTCCCGCTTGAGCGCCTCGACGTCGAGCTTGGCGAACTCCTTGGCGTAGCTGAACTCCGGGCCCAGCGGGTTGCCCTTGGACGAGTGGGCGTGCAGCACCGACAGGTCGAGCTGGTTGGGCCACCAGTCGCGGTTGCTGCGCGGACGACCGCCGGTCTTCGGGGTCGGCGAGTCGATCGCCGGGTTCTCGCTCTCGCTGCCGTGCGCGGTCACGGAGTCGTGCGCGACCGGGCAGCCGGCCGCCTCCTTGGCGTCCACGCCCTGCGGGCTGACGGGCCGGTTGTCCTGGGTGTCGCTCATCTGCTTCCTTCCGAACTGGCGGATCACTGGGCGGTGCGGTCGGCCGCGCAGCCGGGGCAGGTGCCCCAGTAGACGACCTCCGCCTCGTCCACCACGAAGCCGTGGTCGTCGGAGGCGGTGAGACAGGGGGCGCGGCCGACGGCGCACTCGACGTCGGCGATGGCGCCGCAGGAACGGCACACGACGTGGTGGTGGTTGTCTCCCACCCGCGACTCGTAGCGGGCCGTGGCGCCGGCCGGCTGGATGCGCCGGATCAGCCCGGCGTCGGTGAGTGCCCGGAGCACATCGTAGACCGCCTGGTGGGACACGGTGGGCTGCTCGGCGCGGACCAGGGCGATCACCGTGTCGGTGTCGACGTGCGGGTGGTCACGCAGCGCGGCCAGCACCGCCACGCGGGGCCGGGTCACCCGCAACGAGACCGCCCGGAGCTGCGTCTCGAAGTCGGCCGTCATGCGACGACCTTAGTCCGGTCTTTTGGAATGAATCAAGTTTTTGCCCAGGTGTGTCGGCCGTCACACCAGCAGGGTCCGGGCGCACGAAAACGGGGGTGCCGCGCGCCTCGCGACGCGGCACCCCCTCCCCGGAGAAGGGCTCAGGCGGCGGAACAGCTCGCCGTCGGTGTGTTGCTGTTGCCGTTCTTGTAGAGCGTGATGCCGAAGTTGTTGCCGTTGCCGTTCGGGCGCGCGGTGAGCGTGCCGCTGGTGCCGCTGATCGAGGCGTTCCAGCTGTTCTGCAGGCTCTGCCCGCCCTGGGTCTGGATGTTGACCACCCAGTTGCTGGTGCCGCTGACCGAGAAGGTCACGTTGAACCGGTCGCCCCACTCCTCGGCCCGGCTCACGCTGACCGTGCAGCCACCGTTGTTCGGCGGCGGGGTGGTCGGGTTGCCACCGCCGGTCCCGCCGATCGTGATGTTGGAGTTGCCGCTGCTCTGGTAGCCCTCGGTGGCCAGGATCTGGTAGTCGTGCGATCCGAGGTTCATGCCGTAGCGCGACCAGGCGTCGAAGTGGTTGCCGGAGGTGATGGTGCCGCCCACGCGCTTCGACTGGCGGACGCTCCAGTACTGGTAGAACGTCCGGGTGCCCTCGATCGAGGGGGCGTTGACCCGCTGGGTGCGGTAGATGTCGTACGTGCCGCCGTCGGAGGACACCGAGCCCATGTAGCCGCTACCCGGCGGGCGCCAGCTGCCCCAGCTGTCCACGATGTAGTACTCGACGAGCGGGTTGCGCGTCCAGCCGTAGAGCGTCAGGTACGCGTTGCCGGACGGGTTGAAGCTGCCGGAGTAGCTGACCGTGCGGCGGCCGCCCGGGTTCCAGCCCTTGCCGGCGACGAAGTTGTTGATGTTGCTCCACTGGGTGCTGTACTGACCACCGTTGCCCATGGTCATGGAGACGTTGCCACTGTCCTTCCAGAAGGAATAGAAGTAGCCGTTGTTGGTGCCGGTGGAGTTCGACGTGACGGTGGTGTCGGCGTAGGCCGGACCTGACGCGACGGCCGTCGCCCCGGCGGCGATCAGCGCCACGGCGCAGGCGCCGCCGAGGACCATCCTGAGGCGTCCGCGCCTGCGGATGCCCGTACGGACGAGGGCGTCTTTCATGGACGGGTTTCCTCCCTGTGACGGCTGGCGGGCGGCCAGCTTCCGGTGGCGCGAGCCGCGGGTGCTCGCCCGCCCGCGGACGGCGGGACCGGGGCGACAGCCGCGCCACGGGTGGTGGTCGGACATCGACGTCAATCGAGATACGCCGATGGCCACAGTATTGGAGCCCCGGTTCATCCTGTCAACAAGTTCCGGAAATGTTGTGGTAACCGCTTTCCAGCCCTGAACGGCCGTTACGGCTGACGGAGAAGAGCATCCGATCAGCGTCGACATGTCGGCGAAGGGCGCCCGACCGCCATTGAAGGCGACTGGATTCCGAAACTTTTCGGCCCTGTTCCGGATCAACAGTGCCCCTGCTGCTCGGCGCGCGCGAGCGGGCGGGGCCGGGCCGGACAGTCCACATTTGACGGCTCGCCGGTCGGTCGGTTCAATGACGGCCGGACCGGAGTCGGACCCGATTCCGGCCGGGTGAACCGAGGACGTCGCGCACCCGTCCGGCGTACGTCATCACCGGAAGGACCGCCCTGTGACACCCGATGCCCCCGGCGCGCGCCCGCGGCCGCGCCGGATCCCGCGCGGCGTGGTCGCCGCCGGCGCCGCCGGGCTGGCGGCGCTGAGCCTGGTGGTCGCCGCCCTCAGCGGGAGCGTCGCCGCCGCCCGCGACGACGAGCCGGCCGCCCGGACCGTCTCCGCCGAACACCTGACCGCGATCCGCACCGCGGCCCGGTCCTGCCCCGCGCTGACCCCGGCGCGGCTGGCCGGGCAGCTGATGGCCGAGTCGGGTCTGGACGCGCGTGCCGAGCGGACCGCGTCCGGCGGCCGGGGCCTGGCCGGGCTGGACGACGAGCGGTGGCGGACCTGGGCGCCGTGGCCGGACGCGCAGCGCACCGACAGCGCCGCCAACATCCTCGCGCTCGCCCACCACATGTGCGACCTGGCCGGGCAGGTGCGCGCGGCTGCCGTCCCCGGCGACCCGTGGCGGCTGTCGCTCGCCGCGTTCCACACCGGGTTCGAGGAGGTACGCGCCGCCGAGGGGGTGCCCTCGACGGCGGTCCCGTACGTCGACGAGGCAAGCCGGTACGCCGCCTACTACGGCCGGCAGGACGGTTTCGCCGAGACCGGCCCGGCGAACCGCGAGAGCGAACGCCGGCAGCCCAAGGCGGTCCCCGCCGCGTACGTCCGCCTCGTGGTACGGGCCGGCTCGGTGTGCCCGCAGGTGCCGCCGGCCGCTGTCGCCGCGCAGCTGATGGCCTCCTCCGGTTTCGACCCGAACCTGCTCGGCGACGGCGGCCGCAAGGGCATCGCCCAGTTCCGGCCCGAGCTGTGGCGTGCGTACGGCCCGTCCGGCGCCTCGCCGTGGGATCCGCAGGCGGCGGTACCGGCGGCCGGCGCCACGCTCTGCGCGCTACGGCGCGAACTGGCCGCGCTCGACGGCGACCCGGACCTGCTGGCGCTGGCGGCGTACCGCGACGGGACCGACGCCGTGCGCCACACCGGCGGCGACTTCGACGCCAGGACGCAGGAGTTCCTGCGCACGGTCCGGGAGTTCACCGACTTCTACGCCCTCGACGGCCGGCTGCGGGGCACGCCGGTGACTTCCGGCACGCCGTCGCCCGGCACCCGGACGCCGAAGCCGCCGGCCTCGTCGGCCGCGCGCCCGTCCACGTCGTCGCCGGCAGCGGGCACGTCGAAGGAACCGGAGAAGCCGGCCGCACCGGTCCGCCCGGCCGGCGCGAAGCAACTCGTCGGCAAGGAGACCGGCCTGTGCGCCAGCGGCGGCAGCGGTGACGGCGTACGCGTCGTGCTGCGGGCCTGCCGGGAGGAGCGCTCCCAGTGGTGGACGTTCGCGTCCGACGGCAGCGTCCGGGTCGAGGGCGGCCTCTGCCTGGACGTGGCCTGGGGCGAGAAGCGCGACGGCGTACCGGTGCAGACGGCGTGGTGCAGCGGCAACCCGGCGCAGAGGTGGGAGTGGATCGAGAGCCAGGGCCGGCGGTCGCTGTTCAACCGGGCCACCGACCGCTGCCTGGACGTCGACGGGCACGCCGCGGGAGCACCGCTGAACGCCTGGACCTGCGTGTTCAACGTCAAGCAGACCTGGTCGCTGCGCTAGCCGCGCGACCGGGCCCGCCGGCCGGACCGGATCAGGGATTCGAGCCCACGGCCAGCCCGAGCACCCCGCAGCAGGCCACACCGACGACGGCCAGCAGGACCAGCATGACGCTGTAGTTGGACCACATGCCGAACCGGGTGACGTCGGTGCCGTAGCCGTCGTACACCCGGTTGCGCCACCCGCCGAAGCGGAACGCGAGGTGGTGCGCGGCCCCCGGCTGCACCGCGAGCGTCGTGGTGACGATCGGGACGCCCATGAAGTCGGTGTACCGGACGTCGTGCGCGCCGGCCGGCACCGCGACGTGCCATGTCCCCTCGCCGGGGATGGCGACCACCTGACGGTCGATCTTGAAGCGGCTGGTCGCCGGCACGGGGATCAGGTACGGCCCGCGGTTCACCGAGACGACGAGCACGCCGCAGCCGGGCGGCGGGGTGATCGGGTGCGGGTAGGCGATCAGCGGGCTGACGCCGCCGGGCATCGGCGGGTACGGCTGCGAGGGGAGGTAGGACACGGCTGGATTCTGGCACGGCCGTGCCAACCGTCGATCCCCCGCCGGTCAGCCCGCGCCGGGCGCTCCGGCGTCGGCCAGCAGCCGCTGTCGCATCAGGAACTTGCGGACCTTCCCGGTGGGCCCCATGACCACGTCGTCGTCGGGGACCGTCACCACCCGGCGCAGCGTCGCGGCCACCGCCGGCCCCAGCGCGGCCCGGACCCGGCCGGTACGGTCGGCTGCCGGATCGGCGTCGGCGGTGAGCAGGAGCAGCACGTCGGTCACAGTCGTGCCGTCCTCCCCCGCCGCCGCGAGGACGGTGCAGTCGCGGACGTCCGGGCAGTGCCGGAGGATGCGCTCCTCGGACAGCGCGGTGTACAGCCAGGTGCCGCCGCCCAGGTCGACCGCGTCGCTGGCCCGGTCGACGTGGTGGTAGTCGCCGGCCGCGTCGCGGTACATCAGGTCACCGGTCAGGTAGTAGCCGCCCAGCCGCGTCCGGTACGTGGTGACCGAGTCGTTCCAGTAGCCGAGCGCCAGCGTCGGCGACTTCAGGCCGACGTGCCCCACCTGCCCCGGCGGGACCTCCTCGCCGGTGTCCACGTCGAGCAGCGCGATCTCGGCGAACGGGTACGGCCTGCCGACGCAGCGGTCGTAGCGGTCGCTGCCCAGCCGGTGGGTGATCCGGAACGCGCCGTGCCCCATCTCGGTGGAGCCGAGCATGTCGACGAACTTGGAGCCCGGGACGTCGACCATGCCGTCGCGGGTGTACGCGGGGTGGCTGCCGACGGCGACCAGCCGGCGGACGTGCGCCTCGTGCGCGCAGTCACCGGTGTTGAACCAGTTGCGCACCGAGCTGAGGTCGCGGGTGGTCAGGTCGACCCGGGCCAGTTCCGACCAGGTCACCGCGAAGCCGAAGACGCCGGTGGGACGCCACCGCTCGATCGCGTCCAGGATCGTCTCCGCGCTGCGCTCGAACGGGCCGCCCTGCGCGGACAGGCACAGCAGCTGGTAGCCGTTGCAGAGCGCCTGGTTGAGCGTGATGATGCCGGCGGCGTGCGCGGCCGGCAGCGCGGACATCTCCCGCACCTCACCGTACGGCCGGGACTCGGTGAGCCGGACCGCGCGGATCGCGGCGAACAGGCCGTGGTGCGAGTGGACGATCGCCGCAGGTACCCGGGTGGTGCCCGAGGAGTGGGTGATGACCACCGGTTCCTCGGGGTGGTGCCGGTGGTGCGGCGGCGCCTGCGCCGGGTCGCCGGTGCCGGTCTGCGCCGCGTCACCGAGGATCTCCACGCCGAGGTCGTGCCCGGCCAGCGCGGCGTGGTCGGCGTCGACCACCACACCGGCCCCGCGCAGCCGCCTGACGAACTCGGCGGCCAGCGGGACCGGCATGTTGCCGTTCATCAGCGCCGGGATCGCGCCGAGCCAGGTCAGCGCCAGGAAGTTGAGGAACACGTCGGGCGCGGAGGTCACGTACACCGCGATGGGGTCGGCCCGGCGGACGCCGCGCGCCCGGAACCAGGCGGCCCGGGCCGCGACCCGGTCGGTGAGCGTGGCCAGCGACAGCGGCGTCCAAGCGGGGATGCCGTCGACGTCGGCGTCGAACGTCACCCGGGGCATGTCCATGTCGGCGCCGTGCTCGGCCAGCCGGAGCAGCACGTTGCCCGCGCCCAGCTCCATGTCGGCCGCCAGCGTCGCCCGGAAGTTGTCGGCACCCAACGAGTGGCCTCCTCAGCTGACACGCGTCACGGCCGCGCCCCGTACCGGCCGCCGAGCGGGGACACGATCAGGCTAGAGCGCCCGCCACGCTGAGACAATGGTCGATGTACGGACGGTCAGGAGACCTCGCGGTTGAACAGGTGCGACGACCAGAACAGACTGGCGGCGGCCAGCCCGGACATGATCAGCGCGCCCTGCCACACCACTGTCTGGGTGATCTGGCCGGCGAACAGCGCGCGCATGCCGTCGGTGGCCCAGGCGAACGGGTTCCACACCGCGACCCGCTGGATCCACATCGGCGCCAGCACGAGCGGGATGAGCACGCCGGCGAGCAGCGACACCGGCTGCCCGACGGTGTTCACCAGCACGCCGAGGCTGTTCTCGTTGCGCACCAGCAACGCGATGTCGTACGAGATCGAGGTGCTGAGCAGCACCATCACCGACAGCAGCGCGTACGACACCAGCAGGTTCGCCAGGTGCACCCGCAGGCCGAACGGCAGCGCCACCAGCGTGACCACGACGGCCTGCACCACGTTGAGGCACACGTGCATGAGCGCCCGGCCCAGCAGCAGGCCGGTCCGGCTCACCGGCGTCACCCGGCACCTGTCGATGATGCCCGCGCGCAGCGCGCTGAGCAGCCCGTAACCGGCGAACAGGCCACCGAACAGGCCCATCGCCACGAACAGGCCGGGCACGTAGATCCGGTACGCGTCGGCGTAGGACGCGGCGCCCCGGTCGACCATCACCACCTTGAGGAACGGCGCGAAGAGGATCAGGTAGGTGATCGGCTGGGCCAGGCTGAACGCGACCATCACCGGGTTGCGCACCATCAGGCCGGCCTCCTGCTGGAAGATCAGCCAGGTGTCGCGGACGAGTTTCACGCCGTACTCCTCTCGGCGTCCGGTCACTCGGCGAGCGACCGGCCGGTCTTGGCCAGGAACACGTCGTCGAGGCTGGGCCGGCGGGCCTCGATCGCGCCGGGCTCGATGCCCCTGTCGTAGAGCGCCCGCATGATCTGCGGGATGGCGGTGGCGGCGCTGTCCACGTAGAGCCGCAGCGTGCCGTCGACCGGCTCGGCCGCGTGCACGTACGGCGCCTCGGCCAGCAGCTTCGTCGCTGCCGGCAGGTCGCCGCCGGTCTCGCCCGCGACGTCGGCGGCGGCGAAGTCGATCGCGACCACGTCACCGGAGATCTCGCGTTTGAGCGCCGACGGGGTGCCCTCGGCCACGATCCGCCCGGCGTCGATGATCGAGACCCGGTCGCAGAGGCTGTCGGCCTCGTCCAGGTAGTGCGTGGTGAGGAAGATGGTCATGCCCTCCTCGCGCAGCCGCCGTACCTCCTGCCACATCCGGACCCGGCTGGGCGGGTCGAGCCCGGCGGTGGGCTCGTCCAAGAACATGACCTGCGGCGAGTGGATGACACCCAGTGCCACGTCGAGACGGCGGCGCTGCCCGCCCGAGTACGTCTTGATCTTGCGGTCGGCGAAGTCGTCGAGCTGGAACGCGCGGATCGCCCCGGCTGCCAGTTCCTGCGCCACCGCCTTGGACAGGCCGTGCATCCGGGCCTGGAGCACCAGGTCCCGGCGGGCGGTGGAGTCGTCGTAGGTGCCGCTGGCCTGCGCCACGAAGCCGATCCGCCGCCGGACCTGCGCGGGCGCGCGCAGCAGATCGACGCCGGCGATGGTGGCCGCTCCCCCGCTGGGCCGGATCAGCGTCGCGAGCATCCGCAGCGTGGTGGACTTACCGGCGCCGTTCGGGCCGAGGAACCCGACGATCTCGCCTCGGCGTACCGCGAAGTCGACGCCGCGTACCGCGTCGACAGTGGTGGCGCCGCGCCCGCGCCCGACCCGGAAGGACTTGCGTAGGCCGGTGGCCTCGATCATCGAGCCTCCTCGTGCGGCACGACGCCTGCGCGGGTGCGTCAGGTCAGGCTAGTTCGGCCCCGACTGTTGGACAACGGTCGATGCGTCAGGCGTCGGGAGCCGTCCGTGCCAACGCGGCGAGGTGCGTCGCCGCCGCGCGGGCGCCGCCGGCCGTCGCGAACCACTCCCCCACCCGGCGCGCGCCCGCCCGGTAGGCGGGCTCGTCGAGCACCGCGCTCAGCGCGGCGGTCAGCTCCGCCGGGGTCGCCGAGTGAAAGGAGACCTCCAGGCCGGCGCCGGCCCGGCGCACCTGACGCGCCACCGCCGGGTGGTCGTGCCGGATCGGCGCGACCACCACCGGCACGCCGTGTGCCAGCGCCTCGGAGACCGTGCCCAGGCCACCGTGGGACACCAGCGCGTCCAGCCGGGGCATCAGCTCCAGCACCGGCACCCGGGGGGCGACCAGCACGTGCGGCGGCGGGTCGGGCACCAGGCCGGGGGCGGCGGTGAGAATCACCTGGACCCGGTCGGCGAGCGGCGCGGTCGCCGCCGTCATCCGCCGGTAGAAGTCGGCTGCGAGGTGCTCGGCCATCGTCCCGACCGTGACCAGCACGTGCCGGCGGCCGGGATCCCACGCGTCCCAGGCGAACGCGGGCGCGTTCGGCCGCCGTCCCAGCGCCGGCCCGGTGAGCACGCAGCCCGGCGGCAGCGGCGCCGGGCCGGTCAGCGCCGTGGTGGTCAGCCCGATCACGAGGTACGGCGAGAAGCGCAGGTCGATCGTCTCGTCCACCGGTACGTCGGCCATCGCCCACACCCGGCGGACCTGGGCGCGTACCCAGTCGGTGAACTCGGGCATCTCCCCCGTCGGCGGCGTCAGCTCCAGCATGCCGACGCAGAACGTCGCCCACGGCAGCCCGCGGCGGTGCGCGGCGAGCGCGCCGGCCAGCGCGTACTGGTCGGCCACCACCACGTCCGGCCGGTACCGCTCGACCGCCGAGTCGGCGGCGTCGCGGATGAACCGGTTGGCGGGCAGCACGTGCCCCTCCCAGAGGCTGCGCACGGAGTCCGGCCCGGACGCGCCGTCGGGGCGGTAGTAGCGCTTGCCGGTCGGGAACAGCGTGGCGTCCGGGCCGACCAGCGGACGCAGGTCGCTGCGCGGCCCGACCCAGGCCACCTCGTGCCCGGCCGCCTCCAGTTGCTGGGCGATGGCGACCGGGGCGTGCAGATGGGACTCCACCGGCAGCACGACGAACAGGAAGCGAGCCACGTCGATATGATCGCACGCACGTTGACATCCATCGGCGTCACTGATCTGATCCGTGGCGTGACGGTACGCGTATGACGGCGATCGACGCCGTCTCGGTGTTCCTGCCGCAGCGCCGGGTGCCGGTCGAGAGCCTGGCCGCGCCGCTGGGCCTGACCGACATGCAGGTCCGCCTGTTCCGCCGCTTCCACGGCCTGACCGAGGTCCGTCGCGACCCCGGGCTGTCCCTGACCGACCTGCTGCTGCACGCGGCGGCCGGCCTCACCGCGCTTCCCGCGCTACGGCAGCGCGTGCGGTTCGTGGTGTACGGGCGGGCGTTCCCGGTGGTCACCCCCTATCCGGTCAACCCGCTGCACGAGGTGTGCCGCACGCTCGGGCTGGGCCACGCACTCGCGTTCACGCTCACCCAGCAGTCCTGCGCCAGCGCGCTGGCCGCGATCGACGTGGCCGGGCGGCTGCTCGCGTCCGAACCGGACACGCCCGACGGCCCGCCGCTCGCGCTGGTGCTCACCGGTGAGAAGGCGTTCACCCGCGACGCCCAGTTCATCCCCGAGACGTCGGTGTTCAGCGAGGGCTCCTCGGCCTGCCTGCTCAGCGCCGGCGGCGGCCGGGACCGGCTCCTCGCGTACGCCTGCCACCAGCGGGGCGAGTTCGACGTGGCCGGCGGCGAGTCCCCGGCACGGTTCCAGCGGGCGTACCGGCCGGCGCTGGCCGAGGTGATCGGCCGCGCGCTGGACCGGGCCGGGACGGCGCTGTCCGAGCTGCGGCTGGTGCTGCCGCACAACGTCAACCTGATGACCTGGAAGCGGCTGTGCCGGCTGATCGGGCTGCCGCTGGACCGGGTGCTGCTGGACAACGTGACCGAGACCGGGCACGTGTTCTGCGCCGACGCGTTCGTGAACTACCGCACCGCCCGGGAGCGCGACCTGCTCCGGCCGGGTGACCGCTACCTGGTCGCGGCGGTGGGCGCCGGGGACGGCGCGACGTTCGCCGCCATGGTGTTCGAGCACTGACCGGCGTGCGGGAGGCCACCTTGGACGACGGGCTGCGCCTGCTGCGGGCCGCGCGGCACACGGTCACCGGCCCCGCCGCGCTGCTCGCCGATCCCGTGCTGCGCGAGCGCACCGCCGGCTACCTGGCGGACCTGACCCGGCCGTACGGGCTGCGCGTGCCGGACGGTCTGTTCGACGCGCCGTCGGGGGCGCTGGGCCAGTCGTACGGGGAGATGGCCGCCGAGCTGATCCCGGCGCTCGTGCCGCCGGACGAGCCGGTGGACCTGCTGGTGCTGGCGTTCGCCGTGCACGACGTGCTGCCCGGGCGGGCCACCGCGGCGTACCTCAGTCACGTGTGCCCGGGCACGCCGATGTCGTTCGCGCTCTGCGACCAGGGTTCGGCGGCGGCTTTCACCGGGCTGCGGATCGCCCGCGAGTACGGGTGCCGCCGCGCCCTGCTGCTCACCGTCGAACAGGCGGTCCTGCCGTACGACACGGCGGTGCCCGTACCGGCCCGCCACCGGGCCGTCGCCATGCTCTACGGCACCGCCGCCGACGACACCGCCCGGACCGGCGGGACGCGGGTGACAGGGCTGCGCCAACGCGCCGACGTCGGCCCCGGCGACGTCGCGGCGCTCGCGGCGGCCGAGGTGCGCGAGCTGACGGCCGGGCGTACCGATGTCGCGGTCGTGCTCGGCGCCGACCTCGCGGCCGTGTGGCCCGGCCCCGGCGGCGGCGCGGTGACGACCGGTCCACCGAGGCAGCCGTCCACCGGGGTCTGGTGGGCGCTGCTGGACCGTCTCGCCGGGGACGCGGCGCGGCCCCGGCCGGTGGTGGTGGCCGACTACGAGCCCGGCCTGGGCTACCTGAGCGTGGCCGCGCTGGCGCCGGCGGGCCGGTCAGAGCCCGTCGGTGAGCGCGGCGCGGACGAACGCGCACAGCCGTTCGTTCGCCTCCGGGGCGCCGACGGTGATCCGGACCCCGGCGCCTGGTAGCGCCATCACCAGGATGCCCGCCTCCCGGGCCCGCTCGGCGAACGGCACGGCCCGCTCCCCCAGCGGCAGCCACACGAAGTTGGCCTCGCTGGGCGCCACGGTGAGCCCGAGGCCGCGCAGCGCGCCGATCAGACCGGTACGCGCCGCCACCAGCTCGGTGCACCGCCGGGTCAGTTCGGCACCCACCTCCGGCGTCAGGCTCGCCACCGCCGCCGCCTGGGCGAGCGCGGAGGGGAAGAACACCGCCCCGGTGAGCGCGGCGGCCCGGGTGAGCCGGGGCGGCACCACTGCGTACCCGACGCGCAGCGCGGCGAGCCCGTACGCCTTGGAGAACGTGCGCAGCACGCAGACGTTGTCGTACGCGCGGTACAGGTCCATCCCGTCCGGCGAGCGCGGGTCGGTGACGAACTCGCGGTACGCCTCGTCCACGATCACCGGCACGTCGGCCGGGATCCGTTCCAGGAACGCCTCGACGTCGTCGCGGCGCAGCGCCGTACCGGTCGGGTTGTTGGGGTTGCACAGCAGCACGCACCGGGTCCGGTCGGTGACCGCGTCCGCCATGGCCGGCAGGTCGTGGTCGTACCCGTCCATCGGGACCGGCACGGCGCGGGCGCCGGCGTTGCCGATGATCAGCGGGTAGCCCTCGAACGACAGGGCCGGGTGGACGACGTCCGGGCGTGGTCCGAGGGACTGCACGAGGTGCTGGCACAGTCCGGCCGAGCCGGGGCCGACGAGGATCGCCTCGGGGCCCACGCCGAGCCGCGCCGACAGCGCCGCGACGAGCGCCGACGACGTGCGGTCCGGATAGCGCTGGAGCGTCGCGGCGGCGCCCTCGACCACCCGCCGGATCCCCGGCAGCGGCGGGTAGGGCGTCTCGTTCATGGACAGGTCGGCCGGGGGTTGCGTCCCGACGGCGGTGGCAGGCGTCATCATCGCTCACTTTCCGACGGGACCGGTGGGGACGGGGTGTGCGCGTGCCGGTCGGCCAGCAGCCCCAGTTGGTAGAGCCGGTCGACGGCTGACAGCGGCCGCACGTCGGTGCCGGAGAGGTTGCCGGCGGTGAGCCCGAGCAGCCGGGGGTTGGCGGCGGTACGGCGCATCATCCGCGCGCCGAGCAGCTTCGGCAGCCCGGACACGGCGGTGATCATGCGGGAGGCGTTGTGGCTGACGGTGGCGACGTGGTCGAGCCGGGGCCGCCGGGCCGCCTCGAAGGCCCGCAGCGCCCGGTCCACGGCGGCCGGTTCCGGCGCGCCGCCCTCGGCGGCCAGGCAGGCGGCGAGCGTCTCGGCGTCACCGAGGGAGCTGTTGACGCCCTGCGCGGCCATCGGGTGCACCGCGTGGGCGGCCTCACCGGCGAGCGCGAGCCCCGGTGCGGCCAGGCGCGCGCTGCGCAGCCGGTAGACCGCGAGCAACTGGCGCCGGTGCAGGCTCGCGCGCACGGCCGGTTCCAGCGGGCTGATCGCCGGGACGTCGGCGAGCAGCCGTCCGCACCACGCGTCCAGGTCCACGCGGCCCCGGAACTCGTCCGGTGTGACCTGCACATAAAGGCGGCACCGCCCGCCCGGCAGCGGGTAGACCAGGCAGAGTCCCCGGGCGGTGCGGTAGGCGGACACCTCGTCGGCCACCTCGGCGCTGTCCACGTCGAAGGCGACCAGGCCGTGCGGGTACTCCCGGCGCTCCACGCCGATCCCCGCCGCGCGGCGCAGCGGCGAGGACATGCCGTCGGCCGCGACCACCAGCGACGCCTCGATGTCCCGCTCGGCGCCGTCCGCGACGACCCGGACGCCGTCGATCCTCCCGTCGTGATCGCGCCGGACGCCTGTCACCCGCACACCCCACCGGACCTCCACGCCGGCCGGCAGCCGGTCGGTCAGCACCGCGCGCAGGTCGCCGTAGTCGGCGCAGAGGATCTGCCGGTACGCCCCGGGCAGGCCCGCGTAGTCCAGGCAGAGCAGCGGCTCGCCGTGCGCGTCGCGGATGGCCAGCCGCCCGACCGGACGCGCGCCGGTGGCCCGCAGGGCGTCCAGCGCGCCCCAGGAGTCGAGGATGCGGATCGTCTCGGGCTGGAGGATCTCGCCCTTGGCGATCGACGCGGGAGCGCGCTGCCGGTCGAGCACGAGCACCCGCAGGCCGAGCGCGCCGAGCGCGTGCGCGCAGGCCAGCCCGCCCGCGCCGGCGCCGGCCACCACCACGTCGGCGGTCATCGGGCCACCGCCCCCGGTGCGGCGCCGGACCGCGTGGCGGCGGCCCGGCGGTACTCGCCGAGCGTCCGCAGCGCGAGCGCCTGGGTGATCACCGCGTTCGGGTACCGCATGTGGTGGCGGATGTAGTTGCACACCCGGGCGGCGGGCCAGGCGCCGTCCGGTCCGGCGGCGGCCACCAGCCAGGCGACGCCCCGGTCCACCGCGTCGGCGGCGTCCGGATCGCCGGTCGCGAGCAGGCCCTGCACCGCCCAGGACGTCTCCTCCACAGTGCCGCCGGTGCCGTCGCCCGGGCCCCACGAGCCGTCGGGCAGCTGGGTGTCGCGCAGCCACCGGGCCGCGCGGCGCACCACCTCGTGCCGGGCGTGCCCGACCCGGGACAGCGCGGCGACCACCACCGCGGTGCCGGAGGTGTGGTCGCGGTACCAGAGGTTCTCGAACGTGCCGGCGGGCGCGGCCCGGGTGAGCAGCCAGGCCGCCGCGCGGGCGATCGCCGGATGGTCGTCCGGATACCCGGCGTCGTGCAGCGCGAGGATCGCCTGACTGGTGATGGCCGGGCAGGGTCCGTCGTTGGCGAGCCGGGTGTCGCGGACCCACAGGCTCCACGAGCCGCGGCTGTCCTGGCGGCCGACGAGCCACGCCAGTCCCTGGCGCAGCACCGGGTCGGTGCCGGCACCGGGGAGTCCGGCGAGCGCGGAGAGGATCTCGGCCGACTCCAGCGTGACCGGCCAGCCCCGGGCGTTCGAGTAGCTCCACCCGCCCGGCGGCACGTCCAGCACCTCGAACGCCTCCGTCTTGCGGGCGGCGTGGAGGAACTCCCGGGTGGCGTGCAGCCGGGGATCGTCGGCGTAGCCGGCCGCGATCAGCCCGGTCGCCGCGTACCCGGACCGGGTGAGGTCCAGGTTGCTGACCGCGTCCCAGGATCCGTCGGGGCGTACCGCCCGGCGCAGCCAGCCGACGACGGCGCGGGCGATGTCGGGCGCCTCGCCGCTGCGGGCCAGACCGAGCAGGACGAGCGCGGCCGGCCACGGGTCCTCGCTGAGCGCTCCGGTGCGGCCCTCGTGGTCGTGGATGGACCGCAGCAGCCGTACCGCCGCCGGACGGGCGCGGCGCAGCGTGGCCCGGCGCAGCCGGCCCGCGGGCAGCATGTCGGCCTGCATCAGGGCCAGCCCGACGAACGGCGCGGTACGGAACGACAGGCGCTGCCGGCGTACCCGGTCGAACAGGACGATCTCCAGCGGCAGCCGGCGCAGCGGGCCGGCCTCGGCTGTCATCCCGGCCATGGTGAGCAGTTGCCGGCACAGCAGCGAGATCGCCGGATCGGTGATGGTGTCGACGCCGCCGAGCGCGGCCAGCCGGGCGCGGCCCGCCGCAATCGCGTCGGCGCTGTCAGCCGGTGCGCTCAGCGCCAGCGCGGCGACCGCCACGGCGGTGGGTACGACGGCGGTGCCGGCGCCCACGACGCCACCCCAGCCGCCGTCGTCGTGCTGCGCGCGGCGCAGCCAGGCGGTTCCGGCGTCGACCAGGTCGGCGCAGCCGGACGGGTCGGCGGCGTGCAGCGCGGCGACAGCGCCAGCGGTGCCGAGCACCGAGGCGGGTGGGTCGTCGCTGAAGGCGCCGTCGGGGCGGCGGCGACGGAACAGCGCCTCGGCACCAGCGGTGAGGGCCTTCCCGACGGCCTCGGCGGTCACAGCGGTCATGGCGCGTCCTCCAGAGGCAGTCGATTGTGGGTGGCGAGGGTCAGGCCCGCGACCGGCGGGCCGAGTTCGTGCCGGACGCGCATGCCGCGCTGCGCCAGCCAGGTCAGCAGCACCATCGGCAGCGCGAGCGCGAGCTGCACGGCGACGCCGAGGCCGAGCCCGACCGCCGCCGAGGCCAGCACGACCCGCTCGACGACCAGGACCGAGTGGGCGCGCAGCGCCACCAGGACGGGCATCCCGTCGCGGCGCGCCACCAGCGGAGCCAGCGCGGCGACGCCGGTGACCAGGACGACGAGCACAGTCGCCAGGTACGCCATCCGTGTGCCCGGCTCGGCCAGCAGCCCGGCGGTCACGGCGGCGCCGATCGTGACGGCGTAGAGCGCCACCACGGTCCGTACGGCCGCCGGCACGCCCCGCCCCACCGGCAGCGTGCGGTAGCCGCCGGCACGATCGCCGTCGATGTCGCGCAGCGCGCCGACCAGGTTGGACATGGCGTCGTGCGACCAGAACGCGACGACGAGCGCGAGCAGCACCGGCACCGCCCAGTCCCGGTCCGGCGCGAGGCCGGCGGCGAGCGCGCCGTAGCCGAGCGCGACCGCGCCGAGCGCGCCGCGGACCAGGTTGCCGGCGATCCCCCGGGCCTTGAACCACCTGCTGTACGCGACGATGCCGCACGCGGCCAGCAGCGCCGCCACTGTGGTGCCCCATCCACCGAGTACGGCCAGGACGCCGAGTGCGGCGAAGCAGGCGCTGCCGCACCACAGTGCCGTGCCCGCGCGCAGCCGGCTGGACGGGATCGGCCGGTGCGGCTTGCTGCCGGCGTCGAGGTCCCGGTCGAAGTAGTCGCCGAGATAGTGGCCGCCCAGCCAGCCGGCGGTGGGCGCGGCCCAGGCCGACAGCAGCAGCCACGGATCGTGGCCACCGGCCACTGCGGCGCCGGCCAGGCCGACGAGCCCGACGTACCAGAGGGTGTAGGGCCGCCAGGTCTCCACGTGGGCCCGCAGTGCTCGCACGGCGCCGGCCGTGCTCACGCCATCTCGCTCGTCATCCAGGCCGCGATGCCGGTGAGCACGTCCGCGCTCGCGGACGGGGTGAGCGCTGCCAGCTCGGCGCGGGCCCGCTCGGCGTGCTCCACCATCAGCCGCCGGGCGCCGTCGACAGCGCCCACCTCGCGGAGCAGGGCGGTGACCCACTCGACGTCGCCGGGACCGGCGCCACGGCGGTGCAGCACCGCCAGCAGTTCCACCCGTGCGGCGTCGCTGATCGCGTCGTACGCCAGCAGCAACGGCAGCGTGGGGCGGCCGTTGTTGAGGTCGCTCGTCGCGGGCTTGCCGGTCTGCTCCGGGGTGGACAGGTAGGACAGCAGGTCGTCGCGGATCTGGAACGCGGTGCCGACGTGCTCGCCGTAGCGGGCCAGCGCGGAGGCCACCAGCGGGTCGGCGCCGCCGAGCAGCGCGCCGATGTGGCACACGGCGCGGAACAGCGAGCCGGTCTTGAGCCGGATCATCTCCGGGTACCAGCGGGCGCCCGCGTCCAGGTCGCCGACGAGCCGCGCCTCCAGCGCCTGGCCCCGGCACAGGTCCTGGCCCGCCTCGGCGAGCGCGGTGACGGCGGCGACGACCGACGCCGCGGGGACCGCCCGGCCGCTCTCCACCATCGCCTGGAAGGCGTGGAAGATGAGGTGGTCCCCGGCCACGATGGCGCCGGGGATGCCGTACGCGACCGGGACCGCCGGGCGGCCGCGGCGCAACGTGTCGGCGTCGATGATGTCGTCGTGCACGAGCGTCGCGACGTGCAGGTATTCGGTGCCGAGCGCGGCGGCGAGGACGTCCCGTGGTGATCCGCCCACCGCCTCGGCGGCGTGCAGCGTCATCATCGGGCGGAGCATCTTGCCCGCCGGCAGCAGCGCGTAGCGCACGATCGCGTCGAGCTGGTCGGGCGTCTCCGGCCACCGCCGGCCGAGTTCGGCGCGCAGCAGCCGCCCCGATTCGCTGCGGGCCAGGTCGTCGATGAAGGGCGGATATCGCGTGGAGCCAGCAACCGTCATGACGCGTCGACCCTTTCGCCAGGGATCGGCTAGTCGCCACGCGAGACGTTACCGGTAGGTCCTCCCCGGAACAACCATTGATAAACGCGCATGGACATGGGTGGCCGCAAATGTCGCGACAGCATTCTTCAGCACATTGACCGATGCGCAGAGAAATCCGCCGTTTGACCCACGGCCGCCATCTCGATGCATATACGTCAATGTTCGGGCGCACGGGACGGCACCGGACAGGTTCGGCTCCCCCGGGCCCGCTCAGGCGCCGGCGGCGAACTCCATGAGCGTCAGCCCGTCGGTGCCGTGGTAGGTGCGCCGGGGCGCCAGGCCCGCGGCGGCGGCGAGCGCGGCGAACTCGGGCAACCCGCGCTCCCGGCCGCCGACGAGGACCAGCATCCGCAGGTCGTACGGGGACAGGTGCGGCACGTGCGGCACCGTCGGCAGCACCTCGATGACGAGCACCCTGCCGGTGGTCCCGGCCGCCTCGGCGCAGCGCCGCAGGATCGCGGTGGCGTGGGCGTCGCTCCAGTCGGTGAGCGCGCGGGAGACCACGTACACGTCGGCGCCGGGCGGCAGCGGGGCGAAGAAGTCCCCCACCACGGTCTCGGCCCGGTCGGCGAGGCCGCAGGCGGCGAACGTCGCGGCGGCGGTGGCCACCGGCTCGTCGCGGTCGACGAGCGTGCCCCGCAGGTGCGGATGGGCGCCCAGCACCTCCCGCAACAGCCCGCCCGCACCCCCGGCCACGTCGACCACGTGCTTCGCCTCGTGCCAGGGGTAGAGCGCCGCGACCTCCGGGGCGGTGAACCGCTGCTGGCTGAGCATCAGCGCGTCGAAGTAGGCCCGGTGGTCCGGGTGGGCGTCGAGGTCGGCCCAGAAGTCGCGCCCGTGCACCTCCCGGTAGCCGGGCCCGCCGGTGCGGATCGCGTGCGGCAGGCCGGTCCAGGCCAGGTCCATCCGCGCGCCGAGCCCGCCGAGGTCCAGGTAGGCGCCGTGGCCGCCGCCGTCGCGGTCGCAGAGCAGCTCGCCGACGTCGGTGAGGCCGAACACGTCCGGCGACACCTCGACGAACACGCCCCGGTGCACGAGGTAGCGCAGCAGGCGGCCCAGCGCGGCGGCGTCCGCGCCGCAGGCGCCGGCCAGCTCACCCAGACCGGTGACGCCCGCGGCGATCCGGTCCGGCACGCGCAGCGTCACCGCCGTGCGGACCGCGAACGGGGTGGCCAGGTCGGTGAGCCGGTCGAGCCGCTCCCCCGCGTCACCCTCGATCTGGGCATCGATCGACACCGGCGCCTCCTCCCGCGTCGCGGGCCGGCACCGCCGCCCCCGCCGGTGCGCATGCTTCCAGGCGTACGGCGGGTGAGTCAACGACGACGGCTGGTGAGGACATTCATGGACGTGGAACAATTCGCGGACCAGCCGAGGCGCGCAGACCGGAGGGATCATCGATGACCACATCCATCGCGGCCGAGGTCCGGCTCGTCTCCGGCGCGCTGGGCGCCGAGGTCCACGGCATCGACCTGAACACGCTCACCGACGAGCGCTTCGCGCTGATCCACGACCTGCTGCTCAAGCACCAGGTGGTCTTCCTCGCCGGTCAGACCGGGCTGACGCCGCAGGCGCACGTCGCGTTCGGCCGCCGCTTCGGGGAGGTGGAGCTGCACCCGTACCTGCCCCGGCTGGACGGGCACCCGGAGATCGTCGTCATCGACTCCGCCGACGGCGGCAAGGTCGACGTCTGGCACACCGACATGACGTTCCACCAGAGCCCGCCGATCGCCTCGATCCTGCACCTGATCCAGTTGCCCGAGGTCGGCGGCGACACCATGTGGACCAACCAGTACCGGGTCTACGAGGCGCTCTCCGCGCCGATGCGGGACCTGCTCGACGGGCTGACCGCCATCCACGTCATCCGGATCGGCACCGAGTTCACCAGCCGCGCCGAACACCCGGTGGTCCGGGTGCACCCGGAGACCGGGCGCCGCTCGCTGTACGTCAACCGGCTGTTCACCTCGCACATCCCGCAGCTGACCCGCAACGAGAGCGACGCGCTGCTGGAGCACCTGTTCACCTTCTCCGAGAGTCCCCAGTTCACCTGCCGCTACCGGTGGCGGACCGGGGACGTCGCGGTGTGGGACAACCGGGTCACCCAGCACTACGCCGTGAACGACTACGACGGGCTGCGGCGCGGGCAGCGGATCACCGTGATCGGCGACCACCCGGCCGGGAGCGAGCCCCGGTGGGAGCACTACGTCCCGGCACCCGGCGAGCGCTACTGGCCGGGCCGGGTCAACGCGGTGGAGAGCTACTGACCGCCGGTCACCAGGTGACCGGGAAGGAGGCGATGCCGCCGTTCATCCGGTCGTGCCGCCACGGGATCTCCGCCAGCGGCACGGCCGGAGACAGCGCCGGCATCCGGGTCAGCAGCGCCCCGAGCGACAGCTCCACCTGCATCCGGCCCAGCGCCGTGCCGAGGCAGAAGTGCGGCCCGAAGCCGAAGGTCAGATGCGGCACACCGGGCCGGCGGTCGATGTCGAAGACGTTCGGCTCGGGGAAGAACCGGGGGTCGCGGTTGCCGGCCCACGGGATCGCCATCACGCAGTCGCCGGCCCTCATCCCGACCCCGCCGAGGACCAGGTCCTCGCGGACCACCTGCACCCGGAACATGGCGCTCACCGACGTGTAGCGCAGGATCTCGTCGGTGGCCGCGGCGAGCTTGCCCGGCGCGGCGCGCAGCTTCGCCAGCTGCTCCGGGTGCTGGAACAACGCGCGCAGGCCCGCGCTCGTCGAATTGATCTCCAGGCCGCCGAGCAGCACCCCCATGGCCAGCTCGACCAGTTCGGCGTCGACCAGCTCGTGCGCGCCGCCGCCGCGGACCCAGGCCGAGAGCAGGTCGTCGCCGGGCTCGGCCCGCTTGCGCGCCAGCTGCCCGGCCAGGTAGTCCCGCAGCTCGGCCTGCGCGGTCGCGGCGGCGGCCGAGCCGTACGCGGTGACCGAGTTCAGCCCCTCGATCCAGGCGTAGAACCGGGGCCGGTCGGCGGCCGGGACGCCGAGCACGTCGCACACCACGAGCACCGGCAGCGGCGCCACCAGTCCGGCCACCACGTCGGCCGGGCGCGGACCGGCCAGCATGGCGTCGACCAGCTCGTCCACCAGCCGCTGCACCCGGGGCCGGAACGTCCCGATGCGCCGGGCGGTGAACGCGCGGCCGGCCACCCGCCGCACCACGGCGTGCGCCGGACCGTCCATGTTCAACTCACGGGGACCGCCGCCGTCCGGTGTCGCCGTCGCGCCCAGCGGCAGCCGGGAGAAGCGGGGATCGGCCAGGACGGTGCAGCAGTCCTCGTAGCCGAGCACCAGCCAGGCCGCCCGCCCGTCGGGCAGCCGCACCCGGCTGACCGGCTCGGCGACGACCATCTCCAGCAGCTCGGCGGGAAGGTCACCGGTGAACGGTTCGAACGGATAGGAACGCGGCCCGGAATTGACTGTCACCGGGCCACCGGGCAGCTGATCGCGGTCCACGTCCGACATCGGCTAAGAGTCCAGCATCGGTTAGTCCGGCGTCAATATCCGTCGCATGCGTCCGCGGCCTTCCGCGTACCGGTGCCGATCCCCTAGCATCGGTTCTCCAGGGCTGCCGTTTCGCCGCGCGGATTGGTGGGATTTGACTGCGCCGCTGCGAATTCTGATGTCGACGTGGGGCTGGCGGTCGCATTTCTACGGCCTGGTCCCGCTCGGCTGGGCGTTGCAGGCCGCCGGCCACGAGGTGCGGGTGGCGAGTCACCCGTCGATGGCCGCCACGATCAGCGCGGCCGGGCTCGCCGCCGTACCGCTGGGCGCGGACGTCGACTTCGCCGAGGCGTTCGCCGGCCGGATCGGCACGGTGGCCCCGCTCGCCGGTTCCGCGCCGGCCGGCGCGGTCGTGCCGGCGATCACCGCCGACGGCGGGGTGGTCCGGTTCGCCGACGCCGTCCTCGACGACCTGGTCTCCTTCGGCCGGTCCTGGCGGCCGGACCTGGTCCTCTGGGAGCCGTTCAACCTGGCCGCGCCGGTGGCCGCCGCCGCGCTGGGCGTGCCGGGCGTGCTGAACCTGTGGGGGCCGGACTCCTCGACCACACTGCGCATGGACCCGGATCAGGTGGTCGGGCCGCTGGCCGCCCGGTTCGGGTTACGCGCCGCCGACGTGCCGCTGGACGGCGTCCTGACGCTCGACCCGGTGCCGCCGCCCATGCAGGTGCCGACGGCGCGCCCCGGCCGTCCGGTGCGGTTCGTGCCGTACAACGGTCCGGCCGTGGTGCCGGACTGGCTGCGCCGCCCGTCGGGCCGGCCCCGGGTGTGCGTCACGGCGGGCACCATGATGGCCGCCGCCGGGTTGCACGACCGGTTCGACCTGGGCGGGGTGATCCGGGCGGTGGCCGGGCTCGACGTGGAGGTCGTCGTGGTGGTCGAACCGCGTCAGCACGAAGGGCTGGGCCCGCTGCCGGCCCGGGTCCGCCTGGTCGACGGGCCGCTGGCCGTACGGCTGGTGCTGCCGACCTGCGCCGCGCTCGTGCAGCAGGGCGGGGCCGGCACCACCATGACCGCGCTCGCCTACGGCGTGCCGCAGCTCGTCCTGCCGCAGGTCAGTGACCAGCACTTCAACGCGGAACGGCTGGCCGCCACCGGCGCCGGCACCTCGCTGACAGCTGAGCAGGCCACCGCCGACGCGGTCCGGGAACTCGTCGGCGAGCTGGTCGGTGACGGGCCCCGGCGACGGGCCGCGACGTCGATGCGTGACCGGGTCCACGCCATGCCCGCCCCCGCGGATCTGGTGCCGGCGCTTGCCGCCCTGGCCCGGGGCGGCCCGATCTGAGGAGTCGCAGATGACGCAGGAGCCACCGGCCATCCCGTACCCGCTCGCGCCGGCTCCGACGATCTACCACCCGTCGCCGGACTACACCCGGATGCGGGAGACGTGCCCGGTGGCCCGGGTCGAGCTGCCCGACGGGGCGTGCGCGTACCTGGCCACCCGGCACGCCGACGTGCGCCGGGTCTTCACCGACCAGCGGTTCAGCCGGGCCGCCGCGGCCGGCCCGAACCGCCCGACCCGGGAACTCGGCTCGCTCGCCGAGGACTCGCTGATCGGGATGGATCCGCCCCGGCACACCACGATGCGCCGGGCCGTCTCGCACGCGTTCACCGTCCGCCGGGTGGAGGAGCTGCGCCCGAGGGTCGCGGCGCTCGTCGACCGGATGATCGACGAGCTGGAGGCCGCGGGTCCGCCGGCCGACCTGATCACGCACCTCTCCGGTCCCCTGCCGATCTCCGTGATCAGCACGCTGTTCGGCATCCCGGAGCGGGACCGGGAGCGGGTACGCCAGTGGTCGGACGCTCTCGTCGGCGACTGGGACGCCGATCCGGACGCGCCCCGGGCCGCGCTGGAGGCGTTCCGCGAGCTGATCGACGAGCGGCGCCGCGAGCCCGGCGACGACCTGATGAGTGCGCTCATCTCGGTCTGGGACGACCACGACGACCTGACCGAACGGGAGCTGGTGTCGGTCACCGCCGGGATCTTCGTGGGCGGGCACGAGACCACCACCAACCAGCTCAACCTGTTCCTGCTGGTCCTGGCCCGCCATCCGGAGCAGCTGGCCGGGCTGCGCGGCGACGATCCGGTGGCGGTGGCCCGGGCGGTCGAGGAGCTGTCCCGCTTCATCCAGCTCGGCGACAACGGGGTGTTGCTGCCCCGGGTCACGACCGAGGAGGTGGAGCTGGGCGGCGTACGCCTGCCGGCCGGCGCCGCGGTGCTGCCGGCGATCGCGTCGGCCAACCGGGACGCCACTGTGTTCCCGGGCGCGGACACGCTCGACCTGACCCGCGTGCACAATCCGCACCTGGCGTTCGGCGCCGGTCCGCACCACTGCCTGGGCGCGGCGCTGGCGCGGATGGAGTTGCAGGAGGCGCTGGGCGCGCTGCTGCGGCGGCTGCCAGGGCTGCGGCTCGCTGTCGACGAGGCGGAGCTGCGGTTCCGGCCCGGGCTGGTGGTGCGCAGCCTGGAGTCGCTGCCGGTGACCTGGGACCGGTGACCGGTCAGCCGCCCGCCGACCCGGGGACGACCCGGGTCGGCGCGGCGGGATCGAGCGCCGCCTCCACCGCCACCTCCTCCACGCCGCGCAGCAGCCGTTCCGCCTGCTCCTCGGTGAAGCAGCCGAAGTCGAAGATGACCTGGAGGTGGACCGTCTCCGGCTGGTCCTCGACGGTGATGAAGACCTGCTCGGGCAGGTGGTCCAGCGGGCCGTCCCAGACCAGGAACGTCTCGTCGGCCCGGCGGCGGATCCGCTCGGCAGTCACCGGGTCGTCGTGCAGCCCGCCGTCGGCCGCCTGCCGGGTGGTCACCCGCCGGTCGTTGATCCGGCAGCTGATCCGGGCCGGGTACCCCCGTTCGGCGTCCAGCCGGTCCGAGACCTCGGCGAGCTGCGCCGGGTCGTAGTAGGCGTACTTCCCGGCGGAGACCGCGGCCCGGCGGGCGCGCGCCACCACCTCGTCCACAGTGGTGTCCGCGGTGTCGACGCGCAGCACGCCGTTCTGGCTGAGCGGGGCGATGGCCTCGGCGAAGCCCGGCCGGAACCGGTTGCCGACGATGAGCTTCGCGGTGAGCGGGCTGACGCCGGTGGCCCGGCCGATCGCGACCGCGATGACCGCGAGCAGCACGCGCGAGGTGTCCGTGCGGGTCCGCGCCGCGATGGCCCGCACCGCCAGGTACGCGGCAGGCGAGCTGAACCGGCCGTGCCAGTACCGGTGGCCCCGGCGCCCACCGGCCTTCGGCTCACCGAACGTCAGCGGCGGGACGTCCCGCAGATGCTCGGCCCAGTGGCGCACGGCCCGGTCACTGAGCCGGCGCAGCGGCGGCGTCTCCTCCCGCCGCCCCAGGTCGAGGATCTGCACGGTACGCGGGTCGGCGACCCGGCGGACCGGCCGGCCGGCCAGGCCGAGGTCGGCCAGGATCAGGGACGTGGCGGTGCCGTCCACCACGAGGTGGTCGATCGTCAGCACCCGGTGCACCAGCGCGCCGCGATGCCGGATCACCGCCATCCTCACCGACCAGTCCCGGTAGAGGTCGTAGTGGCTGAGCAGGCGGGCGTGGCCCAGGTCGTAGGCGAACGCGGCCACGTCGGCCGGGTCCGCGTCGTCGGGTACGTCCACCACGTCCAGGACCGTCTCGCCGCTCGCCGACACGACCTGGCACGGGCCGCCGTCGTCGCCGGCGCCGAGCCGCATCCGCAGCGCCGGGTGCCGGGCCATCAGCGCGGCGAACTCGGCCGCCACCTGCTCGATCGTGACACCCGCGGGCATCGGGTGGGCGCCGCTGACGTTGTGCGTCCAGCCGGTCTCCCGCATGTCCTGCATGATGGCCTTCTGCCCCCAGGTCAGGGGCGCGGTGCCGGCGCCCGGCCCGGCGAACGCCACGGGAACCTGGGCCTGGACCGTCTGCGCGAACACCCGCTCATCAGAGCAACGCGCATCGGTGTGTGTCAACGTGACGGCGCACGGTTACGCTGCCGTCCATGCGGGACGCCGTCCGGGTCTGGATCGTCCCGGTGGCGGTGCCGGCGGACGAGCTGGCCCGGTACCGGGCGGTGCTCGACGCGGACGAGCGGGACCGGGCCGCGCGGCTCGGCGCCGGGGCGCTGCGGGACCGGTTCACAGTGGCGCACGGCGCGCTGCGCGTCCTGGCCGGGCGGGCTGCCGGCGCGCCACCGGCGGCCCTGACCTGGCGCCGCGGCCGGTACGGCAAACCGGCGCTGACCGGCCCGTGGAGCGGCCTGCACACGAGCCTGTCGTACTCCGGCGACCTGGTGGCGGTCGCGCTCAGCGAGGGCCGCCCGGTCGGGGTGGACATCCAGCACGTCGCGCCGGGCGGTGACCCGGTGTCGGCGTCCGCGCGCTTCTTCGACCCGCGGGAGGCCCGGCACGTCGCCGCCGGACCGGACCCGGCCGGCCGGGCGCTGCGGTTCACCCGGCTGTGGGCGCGCAAGGAGGCGGCGGTCAAGGCGGCCGGGGGCCGGCTGTGGCCCAACCTCGCCGTGCCGGTGCACCGGGCCGACGTGGTCGAGTGCGTCGAGCCGGCCGGCCCGCACCGGCTCGCCGACCTGCGCACACCCGCCGGGTACGCGGTGGCGGTCGCGCTCGCCGGCGACCGGCGGTACGCCGTCGAGTGCCACACCGGCCTCGGTCACGATCGGTGACGATCGCCGTACCCGTTGACACCCGCCGATGTCCCCTGCTCTGATGACTCCATGCCGACGCGCATGATCGACTCGCGGGACGCCCGGTGCTAGAACACGACGCGCCGGCCGACGCGCCGCCCCGTGACCAGGTCGTCGACCGCCTGACCGTCCTGCTGACCCGCATGCTCCGGCCGGACGCGCCGGTCACCGAGCAGACCCAGCTGATGGACGACCTCGGCCTCAGCTCCTCGCTCGGCCTGGAGCTGCTGCTGTCGCTGGAGGACGAGCTGGAGATCCAGATCGACGTCGAGGAACTCGACGAGGATCGGATGGCCACGCTCGGCGACCTGGCCGACTACATCACCGCCAACTCCACCCCGCGCTGAGCAGGCCGAGACGTGGACCGGCCCGGCCTGAGCGTGGTGGTGCCCGCGCACGAGAACGGCTCCGCACTCGACGCGACGCTGCGGTCGCTGACCCGGCAGATGCTGCCGCCCGGCGACTTCGAGGTGATCGTCGGCGACGACGGCTCGGCCGTGGCGCTCGGCCCGGTGGTGGACGCCTACCGGGACCGGCTGCGGATCGACTACGTCCGCAGCGAGCGGAACCGCGGCCGCAGCGCCAACCGCAACGCGGCGGCAGCCCTGGCCCGCGCGGACACGCTGATGTTCCTCGACGCCGACACGGTGGCGCATCCCGGGCTGCTGGAGCGGCACCGCGACTTCCACGCCGGTCGTGCCGGCCGGCCCGGGGTGCTGCTCGGGCAGCGGTACGACCTGGACTGGGCCGGCGCGGACGCGCTGCGCCGGGGCGAACCGGTCGCCCCGGTGATGCTCGACGCCGAGCGTGGCGACCCGCGGCTGGAGGACATCGCCCTCCCGCAGCGGACGGACGACTTCCCGAGCGCGCCCTGGGTGCTGGGCCTGACCCACAACGCCTCGGTGGACCACGAGTCGTTCCGGCGGGTCGGCGGCTTCGACGAGGCGATGGTCAAGTGGGGCTTCGAGGACCTCGACTTCTTCTACCGGGTGTTCCACCTGCACGGCGCGCCGCCGGAGCTGTTCCGGCTGGACGTCGACGCGCTCTCCTACCACCTGCCGCACTTCCGCAAGACGTCGAACGGGCTCGCCTCGATGGACAACATGAAGTACCTGCTGCGCAAGCACCTGCGCTACGACGTCGAGGTGCTGTACGGGCTCAACACGTTCGGCCGGCACCTGGGCCGGATCCGGCTCTACGGCCAGGCCATCGAGGCGTATCGGGCCGGTGGGCTGGGCCGGCCGGACGTCCTGCCCGCGTCGCTGCGCGAGGAGCTGACGGCGAGCGCGGCGCTGATCGTCGGCAACGGCGTGTCCACGCTGGACCTGGGCGCCGGGTCGCACACGTTCGATCACGACGCGCCGGTCGGCGAGACGAACTCCCACCTGCTCGGCACCGTGCTCCAGCAGTTCAAGGCCGGCGCGCTGGACCTGATCGTCAACGTCGACATGTGGCGGTGCCTGCTGCCCGAGGACCTGCCCGCGTTCCTCACCCGGGGGCTGCTCAAGGCCGACCGGATCGAACTGGTCGCCACCCGGACCGGCCCGGACCAGCGCGCCCTGCTTCCGGTGCCGCTGGTCGCCGACCTCGACTACGTGGCCGACATGCTGCGCCCGCACTTCACCGTCGCCGTCGCCGCGTACGACACCGCCACGGTGATCACGCTCCGCTGAGGTACCCGGCCGGGCAGGGGGCCGCGCCGCTCAGGCGGGCCGGGCCAGGACGAGGCTGACGTTGTGCCCGCCGAAGCCGAACGAGTTGGACAGCACCGCGTCCACCGCCGTGGCGCGTGCCCGCCCGCGGATGTGGTCGACCTCGCCGTCGCGCTCCGGGTCGTCCAGATTGTGCGTGGGCGGCAGCAGGCCGCGACGCAGCGCCTCGACCGCGACGGCCGCCTCGATCACGCCGGAGACGCCGAGCATGTGCCCGGTCACGCCCTTGGTCGAACTCAGCGGCGGCGGGGCGGCGCCGTACACCTCGGCGAGCGCGGCCAGCTCGGCGGCGTCCCCGGCCCGGGTGCTGGTGCCGTGCGCGTTGACGTACCCGATGTCGCCAGGCACCAGCCCTGAGTCGCGGACGGCCATCCGCATGCACCGGGCCGCGCCCGCGCCGTCGGGGCGCGGCGTGGTCGGGTGGTGGGCGTCGTTCGTGGCACCCCAGCCGAGCACGTCGGCGTGCCGGTGGGCGCCGCGCGCGGCGGCGTGCTCGGCGCGTTCCAGGACGAACACCCCGGCGCCCTCGCCGAGGACGAGCCCGTTGCGGCGGCGGTCGAAGGGGCGGCTCGCGGCGGCCGGGTCGGCCCAGCCGCGGGCCAGCGCGCGGGCGTTGCCGAACGCGTCGGCGAACGTCGGGAACAGCGGCGCCTCGGCGCATCCGGCGAGCACCACGTCCGCCTCGCCGGCGCGCAGGATGCGCAGCGCCTCCCCGATCGACTGCGCCCCGGCCGCACACGCCGTGCCGATCGACGAGGTGTAGCCGTGGATGCCGAACTTGATCGCGATTCGGGCCGCGCCCATGTTCGGCAGCGTCCCGGGCAGCATGTACGGGCTGACCCCGAACCGGCCCCGCCCGGCGCGGGCGAGCACCTGTTCCTCCAGCGTGGACAGACCGCCGACGCCGGAGACGACGACCGCCACCCGGTACGGATCGACGTCCTGGCCGATCCGCAGTCCGGCGTCGGCGAGCGCGTCCTCGGCGGCACGCAGCACCATCACGATCGACCGGTCCACGACGCGTGACTCCGGGCCGGGCAGCACGCTCGCCGGGTCGATCGCCGGGGCGAACGCGGCGACGTCGACGACGCCGCGCAGCGGATGGCCGGCCGGGGGCCGGGTGAGCCCGGACCGGCCGTCGCAGACCGCGTCGAACACCTCGGCGGCGGTCGCGCCGACCGGGCTGACCAGTCCGATCCCGGTGACGGTGACCGGTTCGCGCACGCTCACCGGAACCGCTGCGCCGACGTGGGCGCCGGGACGCCGCGCGGCCGGGTGCCGTGCCCCGACATCGGTCAGTGCGCCGAGGCCGGTGCGATGCGTGCCGCCACCGTCCGGCTGAACTCGCCGACGGTCATCATGGCGAGATCCTCCGCCTCGTCGTCGTCGAAGGCGACCCCGAACCGGTCCTCCACACGTACCGCCAGCTCGGCCAGGCCGAGGGAGTCCACGTCGAGCCCGGCGGGACCGAAGACGGTGTCGTCGTCGACGTCGGAGACGTCGTACTTCATCTCGGTGAGTGCGGCGAGGAGGAACGCGCGGATCTCGTCGGTCATGCCCGGTGTTTCCCTTCCACGGTGTCCTGGCGGCGCACTCGACCTGCTCGACGGAACCTGTGAGGCGCGGAGCGGACACTCCGCGTAGCATCGACCTTACTCGATCGGATTGGTTTGGCAAGATATCCGGTCGGTCAGCCGTACCGGAAGCCGGTCGTACCCGCGCAGCATCAGCGCGCGGCGCGGCCCGGGTTCGGCGGCCAGCGCCGGGAAGCGGTCCAGCAGGCGGGGCAGGACCAGCCGTCCCTCGGTCCGGGCCAGCGTCGCCCCGAAGCAGTAGTGCGGCCCGGCGCTGAACGCCAGGTGCCGGTTGTCCGTGCGGGACGGGTCGAACCGGTCCGGGTCGGGGAAGCGGCGCGGATCCCGGTTCGCGGCACCGGTCAGCACCACCACCGTCCGGCCCGCCGCCACCGGCAGGCCGGCAACCTCGGTGTCCTCGGCGGCGTACCGGACCGCGAAGTGCACAGGCGGCTCGTACCGCAGGATCTCCTCGACGTACGACGCGGCCAGCGACGGATCGGCGCGCAGCGCGTCCCGGGCGTCCGGCCGCTCGGTGAGCAGCACCAGCCCGTTGCCGAGCAGGTTCGCGGTGGTCCGGAACCCGGCGTTGTACATGATGATCAGGTTGGCCAGCAGCTCGTCGGCGCTCAGCCGGCCGGGCTCGTCGTCCAGGCCGCGCAGCAGCGCCGAGACGAAGTCGTCGTGCGGCGCCGCCCGGCGCGCGGCGACCAGGTCGGTGAAGTACGCGGTCAGCTCCGCCGCCGCCACGTTGGCGGCCCGGACCTCGCGCATGGACCGGCGGCCGATCTCCAGCACCGCGTCGAACGCGCGGACCCGGGACGGGAACCACTCCCGGTCCGCCTCCGGCACGCCCAGCAGCTCGCCGATGACGTCACTGGGCAGCCGGAGCGCGAAGCGGGCCATGAAGTCGACCGGCCGGCCGTCCGCGCCCTCGGCGGCGAGCCCGTCGAGCAGGCCGTCGGCGATGCGCCCGATGGCCGGTTCCAGCGCGGCGACCCGGCGCGGGGTGAGGGCCTGGGAGAACAGGTGTCGGACCCGCAGGTGGTCGCCCTCGGCGGCGTTGAGCATCGACGACTGGAGGATCCGGATGACCTGGTGCTCGCGCCAGCGCACCCCGGCCCGGTCCAGGTAGTCGGCGCCGAGTACCCGGAAGACGGGGTCGCGCAGCACCCGGTTGACCGCGTCGTACCCGTGCACGACGAGCGCGTGCGGGTCGGCGGGCCGCAGCGCGACCGCCTCTCCCGCCTCGTGCAGCCGGGCGTAGAACGGGTACGGGTCGCGCCGTACCTCGTCGCCGAGCAGCTCGTCGAGGGAGATGGTCACGCGCATGGCCGCTCCTCGCCGACGCCCGCGAGCATGTCGGCGGTGGTGTGCGCCCGGATGCCGGGCGGCACCGGGTCGGCGAACCGGGCGACGACCGCCCGGACGTGGGCTTCGGCGGCCCCGGCCAGGCCGTCGTAGACGGCCGCGAACAGGTCCCGGGCCGCCCGGCGCGGCCATCCGGCGGGCAGCAGTTCCAGTGGCAGCCGCGGGTCGAGCGTGGGAAACCGCCGGTACGTGTCCATCACCTCGGTACGCGCCCGCACGGCGGCGGCGCCGTCGACGGAGCCGAGCCGCGACACCAGCGGCGTCCACCGCCGCAGGAACGCCTCATAGTGCCCGCTGATCGCGTCGACGTCCCAGGCGTCCACGGGGGCGCGCTGGCCGATCGCGTCCAGCGCGTCCTGCCGTCCCCGGAACACCGTGACCGCACCGAGGGCGAGCTGGGCCAGCCGGGCGCACGCGGGTCCGGCCAGCTCGTACGGCGAGATCCACAGCCCGTCGTAGAGCGGCGCGAAGCCGAGCCAGCGCAGCTGGCCGCGCAGGGCCCGGCGCTGCGTGCCGTGGTCCTGCGGCAGCGAGAAGGCGACGATCGTCCAGCATCCGTCCCACGCCTGCGTCTCGGCGGTGGAGGCGGTGATCCAGTTCCCGCCGGCGGACAGGTCGGCGGCGGCGGCGCGGCTGAGCCGGTAGAAGCTGTTGCGGCCCTGCCGGCTGCCCTCCAGCACACCGCGGCGGGCCAGCCGGCTGATCGCGGTACGCGCGCCGGCGCTGGTCACGCCGGCCTCGCCGAGCAGCGCGACGATCGCCGCGGACGGCAGCGCGGCGCGGGTACGCAGCGTGTAGTCGGTCAGGAGCGTCACCGCGACGCTCTGCGGCGAGGTGCCGGCCTGCCGCCGGGGCAGCCGCGGCGCCGGTCCCTCGTCCGGGTAGATCTCCTCGATGTCGAACGGGCTTGCCACACGCGCTCCGGGCTCGGCTCAGGGACGGTGCACCGACTGTAGACGAACGCCGCCGCAGCTCATCGGAGCATGTCGATTGACACTTCGCCGTCCGGCCGGAACACTATGTGCCACACGACGGAGCCGGGCCGGGCGAGCCACGTCAGTGGGTGAGGCGCGACACCGCGGCGGCCCGGGTCGCCGGCGCGGGGCGCATCCGCCCGACCCCGCCCGCACAGGGCGATCGAAGGAGTCTCCGTGAGAATCAGAGCCAAGATGGTGGTGGCCCTGGCCGCGTCGCTGGCGACGGCCGGCCTGGTGATCCCCGCCGTCCAACCCGCGTACGCGGCGTCGCTGACCGAGGTGACCAGCTTCGGCGACAACCCCGGCCGGATGCGCATGCACGTCTACGTCCCGGACGCCCGCCCGGCCCGTCCGGCCACTGTGGTGGCCATGCACGGCTGCGGCGGTTCCGGCCCCGGCTTCTACTCCGGCAGCGAGTTCGCCGGCCTGGCCGACCGGTACGGCTTCATCGTCATCTACCCCAGCGCGACCCAGCAGGCCGGCTTCGGCAACTGCTTCGACACCTGGTCCGACGCGGCCAAGCGGCGCGGCGGCGGCAGCGACCCGGTGTCGCTCATCTCGATGGTCCGCTACGTCCAGCAGCAGTACGGCGCAGACCCGGACCGGGTCTACGCCACCGGCAGCTCGTCCGGCGGCATGATGACCAACCACATGCTGGCGCTCTACCCGGACGTCTTCAAGGCCGGCGCGGCGTTCATGGGCGTGCCGTTCAACTGCTTCGCCGGCGCCGCCGACTATCCGCCCGGATCCAGCCAGTGCACCGGCGGGAACATGAACCGCACCCCGCAGCAGTGGGGTGACGCGGTCCGCCAGGCATACCCCGGCTACACCGGTCCCCGTCCCCGGGTGCAGTTGTGGCACGGCACCAACGACACGCTGGTGCCGTACTCGCTGCTCCAGGAGACGATCGAGCAGTGGACGAACGTGTTCGGCCTCAGCCAGACGCCCACGTCCACCGACACGCCGCAGTCCGGCTGGAACCGGCGGCGCTACGCCGACGGCACCGGCACCGTGCAGGTCGAGGCGTACAGCATCCAGGGCGCCGGGCACAGCCTGCCCTCGGCCGGCATGGCCGCGGCCGCGGTGGCGTTCTTCGGCCTGACCACCACGCCGAGCCCGACCACGCCCCCGCCGGGCCCGACCACGCCTCCGCCCGGCCCGACCACACCTCCGCCCGGCCCGACCACGCCCCCGCCCGGCACCGGCGCCTGCTCGGTGAGCATCGAGCTGAACGCCTGGAACAACGGGCTGACCGAGAACATCACCATCAGCAACACCGGTTCGGCCGCGGTGAACGGCTGGTCGCTGACGTTCACGCTGCCCGGCGGCCAGACCATCACCTCGGGCTGGAACGCCTCCTACTCCCCCGCCTCGGGTCAGGTGACCGCGCGCAACCTCGCGTACAACGCGGTCATCCCGGCTCGCGGCTCGACCACCATCGGCTTCCAGGCCACGCACACCGGCAACACCGCCCGGCCCGGCTCGTTCAGCCTCAACGGCGCACCCTGCACACTCGCCTGACCGGCACCGCACACTCCGGCGTTCTTCCCACGGCGCCGGGGACGGCCCCGCGACCCGAGAGGTCGCGGGGCCGTTTCACGCGTACGCCACGCCCACCTCGGCATAACGTTGAACCGAATGGTTCAGTGTCGTACGGTGAACCTCGTGGTTCAGCAAGAGACGCTCGACCGGGTTTTCGCCAGCCTGGCCGACCCCACCCGACGCGACATCCTGATCCGGCTCGGCGCGGGCCCGGCCACCATCAGCGAGCTCACCGAGCCCACCGGGATGAGCCTCACCGGCATGCGCAAGCACGTCCGGGCGCTGGAGGACGCGGGCCTCGTGGTGACGCGCAAGGTCGGCCGGTCCCGGCAGTGCCGGCTCAGCGAGGCGCCGCTGGACTCGGCCATGGCCTGGATCGCCTTCTACCGACGTCTCTGGGCCCGTCGCCTCGACGGCCTCGACGCCTACCTCACACTCACCACGGAGGACCGCGACCATGACGCTCCACATGCGAGTGACACGACACCTTCCGGGCACCCCTGACGAGGCGTTCGACGCCTACACTGACGCCGGCAAACAGAAGATCTGGTTCGGCATCCTCGACGAGCAGCCCGGCATCGTGGAGATCGACGTCGACCTGCGGGTCGGCGGGAAGCAGACCGCCGTCTGGGGCCCCTCCCCCGACATGCTGTTCCGCGAGACGCAGACGTTCCTGGAGATCGACCGCCCGCACCGGCTGGTCACCGAGTCGACTGGTACCGGCCCGGACGGCACGACCATGACCACGCGCATCGAGGTCACCTTCGAGGCGAAGGACGGCGGCACGCTGATGACCGTGGTGCAGAGCGGCTTCCCGACCCCGCAGCTGCGCGACTTCTTCGTCGGCGAGGTCTGGACCGGGGCGTTCGCCCGCATCGAGGCGTACCTGATCCGAGAGCACGCAGAGGAGACCTCCCGTGGCTGACCTGTCCCGCACCGCCGTCGTCGCGCTCGCCACCGCCGTCGCGGTGGTCGTCAACCTGATCGTGTACGCGATCGGCCGGGCGGCCGGCGGCAGCTTCCTGTTCACCGCCGACGGCCGGCGGGTCGAGGTCGACGCGGTGACCGTCGCGGGCTTCAGCGCGCTGCCGCTGGCGCTCGGGCTCACCGCCGTCGCCCTGCTGGCGTCCCGGTTCGCCTGGGTGGTCCGGGCGGCGCTGATCATCGGCCCGGCGCTCGCGGTGCTCACGATCGCCACCATGACGCTGCCCGCGGACCTGGACACCACCAGCAAGATCACGCTCGCGGTGTGCCACCTCACGCTCGCCCCGATCATCGTCGTCGCGGTGACCGCCCTCGGCCGGCGCGCGCGCCGCGCCACCGCGGGCCCGGTCGCCGCCTGACGCCGGGCACGGGGCGCCGCCCGCGGGACCGGCCCGCGCCGTCACGGAGTGTGGTCGGGTAGACAGCCGCCGCCGGCCCTTTTTGCCGACACCGTGTTGTTAACATGACGACATGGTGTCGACAAGTTTGAGAGGTGGCGGCTGATGTTCCTGGCCATTCGTGAGCTGGGGTTCGCGCGGCTGCGATTCGCCCTGATGGGGGCCGTGATCGCGCTGATCTCGGTGCTGATGGTGATGCTGTCCGGCCTGTCCGTCGGGCTGGTCCGTGACGGTGTCTCCGGCCTGCAGAACCTGCCGGTCACCTCGTTCGCCTTCGCCCACGGCGTGCAGCACGACTCGGCGTTCTCGCGCAGCGTGGTGGACGCCTCGGCGGTGGACACCTGGCGCGACCAGCCGGGCGTGGCCGAGGCGACCCCGTTCGGCAACACGCTCGTCAACGGGCGGACCGACGGTGGCACCGAGGTCGACCTCGCGCTGTTCGGCGTCGAGACCGGCTCGTTCCTGTCACCCGCCGTCAGCGAGGGCGACCGGCTCGGCCCGGCGGACGGGATCGTGGTGAGCCCCACCGCCATCGACGCGGGCCTGCGCGTCGGCGACACCGTGACTGTGGACCGGCTGGGCACGCGGCTGCGCGTCGTCGGCGTCACCGAGCAGCAGGACACGTTCGGCCACGTCGACGTGGCGTACGTGCCGCTGGCGACGTGGCAGGCGGTCAAGTCCGGCACCCCGGCCGGCGCGCAGGTGCCGGCGCAGGCGACCCAGGAGATCACCGCCGTCGCGGTCCGCGCGGCCGGCGGCGGCTCGGTGGACCTGGCCGCGGGCGACAAGGCCGCGGGCACGGAGAGCCTGACGCTCGACGAGTCGTACGGCGCCTCGCCCGGCTACACCGCCGAGACGACCACGCTCCAGTTGATCCAGGGCTTCCTCTACGCCATCTCGGCGCTCGTGGCCGGCGCGTTCTTCGCGGTCTGGGCGATCCAGCGCAAGCAGGAGGTCGCCGTGCTGCGGGCGCTGGGCGCCTCGACCGGCTGGGTGCTGCGCGACGCGCTCACCCAGGCACTGATCCTGCTGGCCCTCGCCATCGCCGTCGGCATGGGGATCGGCCTCGGCCTCGGCGCGCTGATCTCCGGCGGCAACGTTCCGTTCGCGCTGCACCCGCAGAGCATCGCCGCCGCCGCGGCCGGCCTGCTCGTGCTCGGCCTGGTCGGCGCGGCAGCCGCCGTCGTCCGCCTCACCTCCATCGACCCGGCGACCGCCCTGGGAGGCAACCGATGAGCAGCCGGACCACACCGTCCCTCTCGACGCCGGGCACCGCTGGAGCCGGCCTCGGCCTGGTCATGCGCGGCGTCCACCTGCGGCACGGCGACGGCGCGGAGACCGTGCACGCGCTGGACGACGTCGACCTGACCGTCGCGCCCGGTGAGCTGGCCGCGATCGTCGGACCGTCCGGCGCGGGCAAGTCCAGCCTGCTCGCCGTGGCCGGCGGGCTGGCCCGCCCCGATCAGGGCACCGTCACGGTGGCCGGGCACGACATGACCGTGTCCAGCCGCCGGGCGCGCACCGAGCTGCGCCGCCGGCACGTGGGGTTCGTGTTCCAGTCGGGCAACCTGCTGCCCGCGCTGACCGCCGCCGACCAGCTGCGCCTGCCGCTGCGGCTGGGCGGGCGACGGGAACGGTCCGGACGCGACCCGCTGGAGATGCTCGCGCACGTCGGCCTGGCCGGTAAGGCCGACCGCCGGCCGCACCAGCTCTCCGGCGGCGAGCGCCAGCGCGTCGGCATCGCCCGGGCGCTGATGACCGAGCCGTCGGTGCTGCTGGTGGACGAGCCGACGGCGGCGCTGGACCGGGCCCGCAGCCACGACATCGTCCAGCTGCTCGCCCAGGAGGCGCGGGAGCGCTCGGTGGCCGTCGTGATGGTCACTCACGATCACGACGTGCTGCAATACTGTGACACCATCTACGAGATGATCGACGGCAAGCTCGCCACGAGCAGCTGACCGCGACGAGCAGGGAGCGACGCGGACCGGACACGGGCGGCGGGAGACACGGGGAGGTCGCTGTGCCGAAGATCCAAGCCTCTACCGTCGCGGAACACCGGGCCGCGCAGCGGGCGGCGTTGCTCGACGCCGCCCGCGCCCTGCTCTCCGAGCACCCGGAGCAGATTCCGAGCCTGGCCGACGTGGCCCGGCACGCCGGGCTGGCCCGCTCCAGCGCGTACTCGTACTTCAAGTCCCGCACCGACATGTTCGACGTGCTGGTCGCCGACACGTTCCCCCGGTGGTCGGCCTTCGTCGAGAAGCAGATGGCCGAGGCCCGCACGCCGGGGGCGAGGATCCTGGCGTACGTCGAGGCCAACCTGCAACTGGTTGCCCGGGGCGACCACGCGCTGGCCCGGGCACTGGCGTCGGCGGGCAACAGCGAGGTGCTGGCGACATCCAGCCGGCTGCTGCACGACAGCCTCGAGGCGCCGTTGCGCGCCGCGCTCACCGAACACGGGGCGAGCGACCCGGACCGGATGGCGGAGCTCGTCCAGTCGGTCGTCTACGCCCTGAGCCGCATGATCGAGAACGGTCTCGGCCTTCCGGCGGCCAGGGGCCTCGCCCGCGAGCTGCTCACGCCGTACCTGCGCCCGGACGCCGGCTGACCACCCGCCCCTGAGATCCGGCTCGGCGCGACGGCGTCCGGGCACCACCACACCTGCTGAACAACGTCGGCCCGGGTCGTCGCCGGCAGCCGCACCACGCGTGCGCGCACGGGCGACGACCCGGGCCGACGCATGTCCGGACCCGGCACTCGGGGACGCGCCGGCGCTGCCGGCGGGCGTCCGCCGACGCGGGCCGGAGCGGCCGTCCAAACGATCGGCACGGGCCTCCGACCGGCGATGGGCGGCCGGCACTGTCGTCCGAGCAGGGGGAACCGAACGATCGACCGCCGCATCGACGGTCGTCATCGGTCAGCGTTCCGCCTAGTGGAACAGCAGCTCAGAGGCGGTACGGGGAACTAAGTTACTGATCAGTAGCCCGTTGACGGCATGTGAACCCGGCCCTACCGTTCCACTCAATCGAACGGCGTACGGTTCATCCGAACGCTCTCGGCCTCGCCGAGTGCGGCCCGAAACAGGAAGTCCGAGGCATGCCTGACGACAAGCTTCTCGCTCTTCTCTCCCCCACCCGGCTCGGGCGTCTCACACTGCGGAACCGGGTCTTCGTCCCCGGCCACACCACCAACTTCGGACTGAACAATGTGCCCACCCGCCGCCACGTCGCGTACCACGCGGAGCGGGCGCGCGGCGGCGCCGGCCTGATCATCACCGAGGCGATCCGTGTGCACCCCACGAGCGCGGGCCGCAGCATCAGCCTCGGCAGCTTCGACGACTCGTCGATCCCGGCGTACGCGGCGGTGACCGAGGCCGTGCACGAGCACGGGGCCCGCATGTTCGCCCAGATCATGCACGCCGGACGGCAGGCCAACGGCGACGCGACGCGTACCGCCGCCTGGTCCTCGTCGCCGGTGCCGTGGGCGGCCGGCTCGCACGTGCCGCACGCGATGGGACGCCGGGACATCGCGGTCGTCGTCGAGGCGTTCGCCGCCGCCGCGCGACGGATGCGCGAGGCCGGCTTCGACGGCCTGGAGGTGCACGCCGGCCACGGCCACCTGCTCCAGCAGTTCCTCTCGCCGCACACGAACACCCGCGACGACGCGTACGGCGGCAGCCTCGACAACCGGATGCGCCTGACCCGCGAGGTGCTGACCGCGGTTCTCGCCGCCGCACCCGAACTGCCCGTCGGGCTGCGCGTCAGCGCCGACGAGTTCCTGCCCGGCGGCCTCGACCCGGCCGCGGTGCTGGAGATCGTCGGGAAGCTGCGCGCCGAGTTCCCCCTCGCCTACGTGCACGTGAGCCACTCCGCCTACCACGGCAGCTGGTCGCTCGCGACGCAGATGGCGGACATGAGCTTCGGTCACGCCCCGTTCCGGCACCACGCGGCGCTGTTCAAGCAGGAGTTCCCGGACCTGCCGGTGCTCGCGGTGTGCCGGCTGGACAGCCTGCCGGAGGCGGCCGAACTCGTCGCCGCCGGCGAGGCCGACCTGGTCGGCCTGGCCCGCCCGCACATCGCCGACCCGCACCTGGTCCGCAAGGCCGAGCAGGGCCGCCAGCACGAGGTACGCGCCTGCCTGGCCTGCAACCAGGGCTGCATCGGCCGGCTGGAGACCAGCCTGCCCATCTCCTGCGTGGTGAACCCGGAGGTCGGCGCCGAGCGGGAGTGGGCCGACGCCTGGCCGGAGCTGCCCGGACCGTCCGGCGCGCGGGACGTCCTGGTCGTCGGCGGCGGTCCGGCCGGCCTGGAGGCGGCGCTCTCCGCGCACCGGGCCGGGCACCGGGTGACAGTTGTCGAGGCACGCGACCGGCTCGGCGGGCAGGTCGAGGTGGCCGCGCGCGTACCCGGCCGGGAGCGGCTCGGGCTGCTCACCCGCGACCTGGCCCGCGACGTGGCTGCCGCCGGCATCCCGGTCCGGCTCGGCCACCGCGCCGGCGTCGAGGACGTGCTGTCCGGCGGCTACCAGGACGTCGTCCTCGCCACCGGCTCCCGGCCCGCCCGCCGCGACCTGCCCGGCGGCCCGCCGGTGGTCGACATCTGGCAGGCCGTCGACCACCTGGCCGACCCCGGCTACCGGCCGGACGGCGCCGTCGTCGTGCTCGACGACGAGGGCACCTGGTCGGCGGCGTCGGTGGCGGAGGCGTTCGCCCGGCGGGGCGCCCGCGTCCACCTCGTCTCCCCCACCGCCACGGTGAGCGCCAAGATCACCACGTACTCCCGGCTGGCGCTGCTCAAGCGCTTCGCGGACCTGGGGATCGCGGTCCACCCGATGCGGACCGCCCGTGCGGCGGGCGCCGGCGCGGTGGCGCTCGGCGGCCCGCTCGCCGGCGGCGAGACGATCGTCGAAGGCGTCACCACAGTCGTCGACGGCGGCTCGGCGCAGGCCGCGGACGAGTTGTACCGGCAGCTCGACGCGCTGCCCGACGGCCCCCGCGTCCACGTCGTCGGCGACGCGAACGCTCCCCGCAGCGCCTTCGAGGCCGTCTACGAGGGACGCATGGCCGGCGCGTTCCTCGGCGCCTTCGACACCGCGGCCGCCGAACGCGTGCGGTACGCCCACTGACCCGTCCACCCCGGTCGCGGTGCACCGCGGGCCGGACCTCCCCCACCTGTAGAGGAGACAAGGCATGTTCGATGTCGAGGAGCGCCTCACCCTGGATGAGCGTTCCGCCGTGGACTTCGTCCTCGGCCTGCGCAAGCGCTGGGCGGACACCGTCTACCCGGCGCTGCGCGAGGAGTACGGCGCCACCGGGGCGTCGGCCACCACCGTCGCCGACGCCGGTCAGGTGCTGCGCGGTCTCCCGCTCTACCCGTGGTTCAGCCACCTGGAGCGGGTGCAGCAGAAGATGCTGTGGAAGGTCGCCGGCGACGCGGTGCTCAGCCGCCGCGAGGAGCTGACCGGCCAGCTCACCTCGCTGCCCGAGCAGCCGAAGGGCTCGCTGGAGCTGAACCCCGACCTGGAACTGCCCGACTGGTACACCGACTACGACATCCACATCCAGCCCGGCAGCTTCTTCTCCGACGACATGTCGGCCTACGTGTACGAGTTCGGCGCGCGCATCGTCATGCTGCGCGACAACGACGGCTACAAGTTCCACACGCTGTTCGCCCAGACCGCGCTGCCCGAGCTGCCCGCGGCGACCCGGATCGTCGACATCGGGTGCGGTTTCGGCAAGAGCACCCGCCCACTGCCCGCCAAGTACCCGACCGCGCAGGTGATCGGCGTGGACCTGGCCGCGCCCGGTCTGCGCCTGGCCCACGCCGAGGCCGAGGCGACCGGAGTCGCGATCGACTACCGGCAGGCCGACGGCCGGGCCACCGGCATCGAGGCGGACAGCTGCGACGTGGTCACCGGCACGATGGTGCTGCACGAGATGCCCGCCACCGCGATCCGGGAGACGATCGTGGAGGCCGCGCGCCTGCTCAAGCCGGGCGGCTCGCTGCGCTTCCTGGAGTTCATGCTCACCGGCGACCCGCTGCGCGACGCCACCGTCTACGAGCACGCCGAGCGCAACAACGAGCCGTTCTTCCACGACCTGTTCGGCTCCGACCTGATCGAGGTCTGCACCGAGGCCGGTCTGACCGACGTGTCGTGGACCCCGTTCGACGAGCGCCGCAACGGCGTCCAGCCGCAGGGCTGGGGCGACCGTCCCGAGTGGCACTTCCCCTGGGCCGTACTGGCCGCGACCAAGCCGGAGGCGTGATGAGCACCGAGTTCGACTACTTCGGGGACCCCAAGGTCGGCAAGCTGCTCGACCTGGTGCTGCAGCTCTCCACCGAGCTGCACGTGACCCGCCAGCGGGTACGCGTCGTCGAGGCGCTGCTGACCCGCTCCGGCGCGCTCACCGCGGGCGCCGTCGACGGGTTCGTCTCCACCGAGGAGGAGCAGAAGGTCCTCGACCGCGAGCGGGACGAGCTGCTGGCCCGCCTCATGCGCATCCTCACCGAGCACGGCCCCGCGGAGCACCCGCTGCGGGACCAGTGGGAGGCGGCGCTGAGCGAGAAGACCGGCTGATGAGCACACCGGACGCGCCCGGCCTGATCGACAGCTACCTGCAGCTGTGCGAGGACCGCGAACTCGACGAAGCGGGGCGCTTTCTCGCGGAGCGGGCGCGGTTGGTCTTCCCGGGCGGCCGGGAGTACTCGTCGCTGCGGGAGATGGCGGCCGCGTCGACCGGAACCTACCGGTGGGTGCGCAAGCACCGGGACCGCTACCTGGTGGGTGAGGCCGACGGGCGGGTCACCGTGACCTCGCTCGGGCGGCTGTACGGGGAATGGCTCGACGGCACTCCGTTCGAGGACATCCGTTACGCGGACGTCTTCGTGCTCGACGGCGGACTGATCGTCGAGCAGCACGTCTACAACGATCTGGCACTGGTCGCGCAGCAGCGCGACGCCTGACGGACAACGGTCGCGCAGCAGCGCGACGCCTGATTCCCCCACCTCCGCCGCTCCGGCGGCGGAGGTGGTCTCCCCCGACTCATGACGAGGTGTGTGCATATGAAACGAAAGTGGGCTCTGCTCCCGGCGGCGCTGGCCGCCGCGCTGGTCCTGTCCGCGTGCGGCGGCGGCTCCGACGACGACGGCGCCGGCGGCGAGGGCAAGGAGGCGAAGCTGACCATGGCCATCGCCTCGGCCGTGATCGGCCCGAAGGAGGAGGTGGCCGTCTACGCGGTCGCCAAGGAACTCGGCTACTTCGCCGAGGAGAAGCTGACCGTCGAGACGATCAACGCCGACGGCTCGGTCGCCGCCCTCCAGGCGGTCGCGTCCGGCAGCGGCGACATCACCCCCGCCGACGCCGGCTCGGCGCTCGGCGCGGCGGAGAAGAACGTGCCGATCAAGGCGATCGGCGGCCTGGTGCAGAACTGGCCGTGGGTGATGGCTGTGAAGCCGGACTCCCCGCTCACCGGTGGCGCTGACCTGCGCGGCAAGAAGATCGGCGTGATCAGCCTGGCCTCCGGCTCGGCCCCGTACGCCCGCGCCTACGTCAAGGCCGCCGGCCTGGACCCGACCAAGGACGTCGAGCTTCTGCCGGTGGGCGTGGGCGCGCAGGCCGCCGCCGCGCTCAACGACGGCAAGGTCGACATGCTGGCGCTCTACACCCAGGCGTACGCGGTCATCGAGAACGCCGGCACCGAGCTGAAGTACCTGACCAACCCGGACGTGTTCTCCGGCATCCGGTCGCTGACCTTCAGCGTCGGCGCCCGTGACTTCGACGCCAAGAAGGACTCGTACGAGCGGTTCCTGCGCGCGGCGTACAAGGCGATGCTCTTCTCGGCGAAGAACCCCGAGGCCGCCATGAAGATCGGCTACAAGGTCTTCCCGCAGATCCTCGCCGGCAAGTCCGCCGACGAGCGCCTCAAGGCGGACACCGAGAGCCTGACCGCCTGGCTGAAGACGGCCACCCCGGCCAGCGGCGACCCGGAGCAGTTCGGCGACTGGGGCGCGATCAGCGACGAGGAGTGGGCGAAGACCCAGGCGTACACCAAGGAGGCCGGGCAGATCACCGGCGAGGTCGACCTCAAGAAGCTGTGGGATCCGAGCCTGCTCTCCGGCGCCAACAACTTCGACAAGGCCGCGGTGCTGAGCAAGGCCGCGAACTACACCGCCTAGGCAGCGGACAGCGGAAGGGATTTCGATGGCCATCAAGGCGACGGCCCGCCGGGCGCAGACGCAGGCTCCGGCATCGGTGTCGGAAGACTCCTGGATCGAGATCGACGGGCTGGACAAGGAGTACCGGCCCCGGAAGTCGGCACCGACCCAGGCGTTGAGCGACATCAACCTGACGGTACGTCGCGGCGAGTTCATCTCGGTCGTGGGACCGTCCGGGTGCGGCAAGACCACTTTGCTGAAGATCCTCGCCGGGCTCAGCCCGAAGACCGGCGGCGCGGTACGGATCGCCGGGCGGGACGTGACGAAGCCCCTTCCCGAGGTCGGGATGGTGTTCCAGGCACCGACGCTGCTGCCGTGGCGCACCATCTTCGACAACGTGATGGTGCCGGCGGAGATCCAGCGACTGGATCCCCGCCGGCACCGGGAACGCGCGCAGCAGTTGCTCGAGATGGTCGGTCTCAACGGCTTCGAGCAGAAGTACCCGCACGAGCTCAGCGGCGGCATGCAGCAGCGGGCCGGCATCTGCCGGGCGCTGGTGCACGACCCGGCGGTACTGCTGATGGACGAGCCGTTCGGCGCGCTCGACGCGATGACCCGCGAGTACATGAACGTGGAGCTGCTGCGCATCTGGCAGGAGAGCAACCAGACGATCGTCCTGGTCACGCACTCCATCCCGGAGGCGGTCTTCCTCTCCGACCGGGTGGTCGTGCTCAGCCCCCGGCCGGGCCGCATCGCGGAGGTCATGGACATCGACCTGGAGCGGCCGCGTGACCTCGGCGTCATGTCGTCCGACCGGGCCGGGGTCTACGTGGAGCGGATCCGCCGACACTTCAACGCCGCCGGCGTTATCGACTGACGAGGGACAGCCATGGCAACAAGCAACCTGGTCCGCGAGCCGGCCCAGCCACCGGCGCCGTCCGCCCGGCCCGCCAAGCCCGCCCGGCGCAAGTTCGACCTCCGCGAGAAGCCCCAGCTCTGGCTGGTCCCGACGGTCTTCGTCGTGGTCGTCCTGGCCTGGGAGTACGGCGTCCAGCTCATCGGCGTCGACGAGTACGTCCTGCCGCTGCCGTCGAGCGTGGTCGAGTCGCTGTGGCAGCAGCTCGGCGACGACCAGTTCTGGGGTCACTTCTGGGTGACCACCCAGGAGGCGCTGCTCGGGTTCGTGATCGGTGTCGGGGCCGCGCTGCTGCTCGGCACGTTCATCTCCCAGATCAAGATCGTCGAAGCCACCCTGATGCCGTACATCGTGGCCTTCCAGACCGTCCCGAAGGTCGCCCTGGCCCCGCTGTTCGTGGTCTGGTTCGGTTTCGGCCTGACCAGCAAGGTGGTCATGGCCGCGGTGATCTCGTTCTTCCCGATGCTCGTCAACGTCATCGAGGGCCTGCGGGCGGCCGACGCCGACAAGATCCAGATGCTGACGGTGTTCGGCGCGAGCAAGACCCAGATCTTCCGGATGGTCCGGCTGCCCAGCGCGCTGCCGTTCATCTTCGCCGGCCTGGACATCGGCATCGTCTTCGCCATCCTCGGCGCGGTCGTGGGCGAGTTCATCGGCGCCAAGGAGGGCCTGGGCTATCTGCTGCTCCAGACCAACTACAACTTCGACATCGCCGGCATGTTCGCCGTCCTGGTGGTGCTGTCGGTGATGGGTCTGGTGGCGCACTTCGTGATCCGGCTGCTGCAGAAGCGGCTGGCCTTCTGGGCCGAGGACACGAAGGTGATCGGCGCGTGACGACAGCTGACGGGACCGTCGTCACGCGTGCGGAGCACCGGCCGGGCGTGGTTCACGCCCGCCCGGCCGGTGGCCGGACCGGAAAGGCAGGACACGAGACATGAACACCGACCCGAACCGGTTCGACGGACGGGTGGCAGTGGTGACCGGGGCGGCCCGCGGCATCGGCGCCCGGATCGCCACGACGCTGGCACAGCGCGGCGCGACGGTGGCGCAGGCCGACCTGCTCGACGACTGGGCGGAGGCCGAGCTGACCGGCGGCGCGCACACCCGGCACCGGGTGGACGTCCGGTCGGCCGCCTCCTGCACGCAGCTGGTGGCCGAGGTCCTGGACGCCCACGGCCGCCTGGACCTGCTCGTCAACAACGCCGGGATCGTCCGGCGCGGACCGGCGGCCACGATGTCCGAGGAGGACTTCACCACCGTCCTGGACGTCAACCTGACCGGCACGTTCCGGATGAGCCAGGCCGCGTACCCGGCGCTGCGGCGCAGCGGCGGCGCGGTGGTGAACATCGGCTCCACGAACGGGCACGTCGCGGTGCTGAACACGCTCGGGTACTGCGTCAGCAAGGCCGGCGTGATGCACATGGCACGCGTGCTGGCGCTGGAGTGGGCGCCGGACCGGATCCGGGTCAACGCCGTCGGACCCACCATCGTGCCCACCGACATGACCTCCGACGTCCGCGGCGACGAGGCGTACCTGGCCGACAAGATGGCGTCGATCCCGCTGGGCCGGATGGCGCAGCCGCAGGACGTCGCCAACGCGGTCGCCTACCTGCTCAGTGACGCCGCCGCCATGACCACCGGGCAGACGATCTTCGTCGACGGCGGCGTCACCATCCACTGACTTCCCCCCTCCCCGACCCCTTCTGTGAGGACCACCATGCCCAAACCGGATACCGCGGCCGCGCTTGCGGCCGTCGACGCGCACTTCGACGAGTTCGTCGAGGAGCTCCAGCAGCTGTGCCGCATCCGCAGCCGCCGCCAGGAGCCGGAGCAGATGGAGGCCACCGCCGAGTTCATCGCCGGGTCGGTCCGCCGCTGGGGCGGCGAAGCCGAGATCATCCCGTGGGAGCAGTCGTACCCGTACGTGCTGGCCGAGGTGCCGGGCGAGGGTGACAAGGCGCTGCTGCACTTCACCCACTACGACGTGGAGGTCGAGCCGGCCGGTGACGACGCCGTCTGGATCAGCCCGCCGTACGCGGCGGAGATCCACGACGGCCGGCTGTACGCCCGGGGCGTGGCCGACGACAAGGGCGTCGTCATGTCCCGCATCCACGCGGCGGCGGCCTGGAAGCTGGCCGGGCTGACCCCGCCGGTGACCAACCGGATCATCTTCGAGGGCAAGAAGTGGCTGCACAGCCCGGGTCTGGGCTCGTTCGTCGAGGCGCACGCCGACCGGCTCGCCAGCGACGCGGCGCTGTGGGAGAACTCCTGGCTCGACGGCGAGGACCGGCTGCTGCTCAAGCTCGCCGAGAAGGGCGTGCTCTACCTGCGCCTCACCGCGCAGACCCTGCCGCGCGACCTCACCAGCCAGAACACCGCGCTGCTGCCGGCTGCCACGGCCCGGCTGGCCGCCGCCCTGGCGCAGTTGCAGCGGCCCGACGGCACCGTGACGATCCCCGGTTTCGCCGACGACGCCCGGCCGCCGACCGACGAGGAGCGGGCGCTGCTGGAGAAGGTGGCGTTCGACGGGGACTTCCTGCGCAAGCGGGCCCAGGTCGACCGGTTCACCGGTGACCTGGACGACCAGGGCGCCGCGGTCGCCATCCGTACCGTGCCGACGCTCACCGTCGCCGGTTTCGCCGGCGGCGACATGCGCGACGACGTGACGCTCGGCATCCCGTCGACCGCCTCGGCGAAGCTGGAGATCCGGCTGGTGCCGGGCCAGGACCCGGACCGGGTGCTCGGCTGCATCCGCGACCACCTGGCCGCGACCGGCTTCGGTGACCTGCGCATCGAGGTGATGGCGACCAGCCGGCCCAACCTCACCGACCACCGCGACCCGTTCGTCGCGCTGGTCGCCGACGCGGCCCGCCGGGTGTACGGGACCGAGCCGGTGATCGAGCCGTACACGCAGTGGATCGGCAACCAGGGCGTGATCGCCGACCGGCCGATCGTCGGCGTCGGCGTGTCCCGCGCCGACTCCGGTGTGGACGGCCCGAACGAGAACATCCGGCTGGACGACTACAAGGCCGGCATCAAGCACGTCATCGAGGTCATGGCGGCGCTGGCGGTGGCCGAGTGACCCGGGCCCGCGGCGTGGCCCGCCGCGCCTACGTCGACGTGCCGTGGGGTCAGGTGCACTACCGGCACGGCGGCGACGCCGACGCCCCGGTGCTGCTGATCCTGCACCAGTCCCCGCTCTCCTCGGCCACCTACGACGCGGTGATCGAGCCGCTGGCCCGCCGCGGCCTGCGGGTGATCGCCCCGGACACGCCGGGCTTCGGCATGTCCGACGCGCCGCCGCGCCCGTGGTCCATCCCGGAGTACGCGGCCGGGGTGTGGCAGTTCGCCGACGCCCTCGGGCTGTCCCGGGTACACCTGCTCGGGCAGCACACCGGCGCGATCGTCGGCGCGGAGGCGCTGATGTCGGCGCCGGAGCGGGTGCACCGGCTGATTCTCCAGGGCATCCCGCTCTACGACGAGCAGGAGCGGGCGGAGAAGAAGCGGTCGTACGCGCCCGGCTACGTGCCGGCGCGCGACGGCGGGCACCTGAAGGTGATCTGGGACCGGGTGTACGGCCTGTACCCGCGCCTGACCCCGGAGGAGGCGGACCGGCAGGTCACCGAGTACCTGCTGACCGGACCGGACTACGCGACCGCGTACCGGGCGGTGTTCGACCACCACGTCGACACCGCCGCCCTGGACGCCCTGCCCATCGTGCTGCTGCACGGCGCCGACGACCTGCTGGACCGGATGACGCCGCAGGTGCGGGCCGCGCTGCCCGGCGCCGAGCTGGTCACCATCCCCGGCGGCACCGACTTCGTGGCCGACGAGCAGCCGGAGGCGTTCGCCGACGCGGTCGCCGCGCGGGTGCACGCCGACCTCGGACGGGAGGTGGCGGCATGAGCGCCGGCACCCCGGTGACCGAGGCGAAGGTCGTACCGGCGAACACTGTCTACACCGCCACAGTCGAGGTCTCCGGCGGCCGCGGCGGCAGCGCCCGGTCGCTGACCGGGTCGCTGCGGGTCGACCTGACCCGTCCCGCCCAGCGGGGTCCGGACGCGCCCGGCACCGACCCGGAGGAGCTGTTCGCGGCCGGCTACGCGGCCTGCTTCGACAGCGCGCTCGCGGTCGCCGCCCGGCAAGCCGGCGTGCGGCCCGGTCCGACGACCGTCACCGCCTCGGTCTCCCTCGGGCAGACCGAGGACGGCCGGTACGCGATCGCCGTGGTGCTGGACGTGTCCGCGCCGCAGTGCCCGCAGGCCGACCTGGAGCGCGCAGTGGAGCTGGCCGACCGGATGTGTCCCTACTCGAACGCCCTGCGGGGCAACACCGCGGTGGCGATCCGGGTCGATGGCCACCGCTGACCTGACCCGGCCCGCAGCGGTCCGCCACCCGGCGGATCCGCAGCGGCCCGCCGGCCCGATGGCCCTGGCCGTCGGGCTCGGCGCGGTCTACCTGATCTGGGGCTCGACCTACCTGGGCAACCGGGTGGCCCTGGACAGCATCCCGCCGCTGGTCGCCACCTCGGCCCGGTTCCTGGCCGCCGCGCTGCTGCTGTTCGCGGTGGCGGCGCTGCGCCGGGGACCGGCCGGGCTGCTGCTGCCCCGGCGGCAGTGGGGCGGGGTGGGCGCCAGCGGGCTGCTGATGGTCGGTGCGGGCAGCGCGCTGCTCGCCCTGGGCCAGCAGTACGTGCCGACCGGGCTGACGTCGCTGGTGGTGGCCGGCATGCCGCTGTGGGTGCTGGTGTTGCGGCTGGTGGTCGGTCCACGGCCGTCGGCGCTCGCGGCGGTGGGCGTACTGGGCGGGGTGGCCGGGCTGGCGCTGCTGTTCTCGGTGCCGACGAAGGGATGGCACCTCGGCGGGATGCTGCTGCTGGTGGTCTCCACGATGGTCTGGGCGCTGGGCTCGACGCTGTCGCAGCGGCTGCACATGCCGGCCGACCATCTGGTCGGCACCGGCTGGCAGATGCTCGTCGGCGGCGTCGCGGTGGCGGTGGCGAGCGTGGTCAGCGGTGAGCTGGGACGGTTCGACCCGGCCGGCGTGACCGGCCGGTCCTGGCTGGCGTGGACCTACCTGATGCTGGTGTGCACAGTGGTCGGCTTCAGCGTCTACACGTGGTTGCTGCGCAACGCGCCGATCCAGCTCGCGTCCACCTACGCGTACGTCAACCCGGTGGTGGCGGTCCTGCTCGGCATGATGGTGCTGGATGAATCGTTGTCCGGACGACAGGTGCTCGCCGGTGCCGTGGTGCTCGCCTCGGTGGCGCTCGTCATCGCGCGGGAGCGACCCCGGCAGGCCGACGGCCTCCCGCCCGGGAAGACCCCCGTCGCACCCGCCTGACGCCCGGCGACCCCACGCACGTACGTCGACAGTGGAGGAACAGAGATGATCACGACAGCGGTCGTCGAGAGCACCGCCGGCCGGACCCGTTCCGGTCTGGGCCGCGCCCTCGACATCGTCAACATCATCGCCGAACGGGCACCGGAGACCCTCGGCGTGTCGACGATCGCGCGGGAACTGGGTCTGCCGAAGGCGGTCGCGCACCGCATCCTCAAGGAGCTGGTGGCCGACAACTTCCTCACCTTCAACGAGGAGACCAAGCGGTACCGGCTCGGCACCGGCGCGCTCGCGGTGGGCCTGGCCGCGCTGCGCGCGCTGGACGTGCCGGACATCGCGCGCCGCTACCTGGTCCGGCTGGTGCGCGACACCGGCGAGACCGCCACGCTGTCGGTGCGGCAGGGCTGGTCACGCGTCTACATCGACCAGGTGCTGTCGCCGCACGAGGTCCGGATGTCGGTGTCCCTGGGCACCAGCCACGCGCTGCACTCCGGGTCGTCGTCGAAGGCGATCCTGGCGGCGCTGCCGGACGCGGAGGTCGACGACTACCTCGGCCACCACCCGCTGGACGCGGTCACCTCGGCCACCATCACCTCCACCGCCAAGCTGCGGGCCGACCTGGCCCGGATCCGGCGTCAGGGGTACGCGGTGAGCATGGGCGAGCGGCAGAACGGCGCGGGAAGTGTGGCCGCGGCGGTGCGCTACGCGACCGGGCAGGTGTTCGGCTCGATCTCGCTGTGCGGGCCGCAGAACCGGTTCACCCCGGAGGTGTGCGCCGCGCACGGGGCGCTGGTCGCCGCGGCGGCGGCGGAGATCTCCGCCGAACTGGGTTTCCGGCCGCCGGCGCAGCGTGTCGCCGGGCGGACGGGTCAGGAACAGAACTGGGGAGGTGGAACAGGTGAGTGACGGACCGCTGACGGGCCTGCGGGTGCTTGACGTCTCGACGATCCTCGCCGGGCCGCTGTGCTGTCAGATCCTCGGCGACTACGGCGCCGACGTGATCAAGATCGAGCACCCGACCATGGGTGACAGCATGCGCGGCCACGGCAAGGCCAAGGACGGCCATCCCCTGTGGTGGAAGGAGATCTCCCGCAACAAGCGGCTGGTCGGGCTGAACCTGTCCGCGCCGGAGGGCGCGGCGCTGCTGCTGCGGCTGGCCGAGCGGGCCGACGTGCTGGTGGAGAACTTCCGGCCGGGCACGCTGGAGCGCTGGGGTGTCGGCCCGGAGGAGCTGCACCGGGTCAACCCCGGTCTGGTGATCGCCCGGATCACCGGCTTCGGGCAGACCGGCCCGTACGCCTCCCGCGCCGGGTTCGGCACGCTGGCCGAGGCGATGAGCGGGTTCGCCCACCTGACCGGCACCGCGGACGGCCCGCCCACGCTGCCCGCGTTCGGGCTGGCCGACAGCATCTGCGGCATCGCCACCTCGTCGGCGGTGATGATGGCGCTGTGGCACCGGGAGCGCTCCGGCGGCCGGGGCCAGGTCGTCGACATGAGCCTGCTGGAGCCGATCATGACCGCTGTCGGTCCCGGCCCCACCGTCTACGACCAGCTCGGCGTGGTGGAGCAGCGGCAGGGCAACCGCTCGACGAACAACGCGCCGCGCAACACGTACCAGACCAAGGACGGGTCGTGGGTGGCCATCTCCACCAGCGCCCAGGCCATCGCCGAGCGGGTGCTGCGGCTGGTGGGCCACCCCGAGGTGATCGACGAGCCGTGGTTCCGTACCGGCGTCGGGCGGGTGGCGCACGCGGACCTGCTCGACGAGTACGTGGGGTCGTGGATCGCCGAGCGGACCCGCGACGAGGTGGCCGCGGCGTTCGCCGAGGCCGGTGCCGCTGTCGCCCCGGTCTACAGCGCCAAGGACATCGTCGAGGACCCGCACGTCCGGGCCACCGAGATGATCACCACGGTCGACGATCCCGACCTCGGCCCGATGCGGATGCACAACGTCATGTGGCGGATGTCGGAGACGCCGGGCCGGATCCGGTTCACCGGACGCTCCCCCGGCGCCGACACCGACGCCCTGCTCGTCGAGGAACTCGGCTGCGACCCGGCCGAGATCGCCGACCTGAAAGCCCGTGGCGTCGTCGCCTGACGACGCCGACAGCCGAAACGCGAGGAACCCCGTGGGCACCACAGCCAGAACCGCCGACCGCCTGCTCGACGCCGTGCAGGCCGGTGTCACGATCTACGACCTGGGCCGGCGGCTGACCGTCGGCATGCCGCAGTCACCGAACCACCCGGCGTTCGGGCTCACCCTGCCGCGCCGCCACGGCGACATGGTGCGCGCCGACGGCGGCTCCGCCGCCAACGACCTGCTGGTGATGGGCACGCACGTCGGCACGCACGTCGACGCGCTCGCGCACGTCTCCCAGGACGGCCGGCTGCACGGCGGCGCCGACGCCGCCGACGCGCAGGTCGGCGGCCGGTTCGACGAACTGGGCGTGCACACCGTCGCGCCGATGGTCCGCCGGGGCGTGCTGCTGGACGTGCCCGCCGCGCTGGGCGTGGAGGCCTGCGAGCCCGGCTACGAGATCACCCCCGCCGACCTGGACGCCACGGTGTCCCGGCAGGGCACGCCGGTGGGCCCGGGCGACGTCGTGCTCATCCGCAGCGGGTGGGGCCGGCTGTTCGACCACGAGGACCGCGGCGTGTACGTCGGCAAGGACTCCGGCGTGCCGGGGGTCGGCGCGGACGGCGCGACGTGGCTGGCGCAGCGGCAGGTGCACGCCGCCGGCGCGGACACCATCGCCTTCGAGTGCCTGCCGCCGGGCAAGGGCCACAGCTCGCTGCCGGCCCACCGGATCCTGCTGGTCGAGCACGGCGTCTACCTGATCGAGACGATGGCGCTGGAGGAGCTGGCCCGCGACGAGGTGCACGAGTTCACATTCGTCATGGCGCCGCTGCCGCTGTACGGCGCCACCGGCTCCCCGGTGCGCCCGCTGGCGGTGATCAGCCGTGGCTGAGCCGACCCTGGGCCGCCACCTGGCCACCTTCGCCGCCGACACCGCCGCCGAGACGCTGCCCGACGAGGTCGTCGCGAGCGTCCGGGCCCGTGTCCTGGACGTGCTCGGCCTCTGCGTGGCGGCCCGGCCGCTGCCGACCAGCCAGGCGGCCCTCGCCTACGTCGAGGAGCAGGGCGGCCGCGGCCAGGCCACTGTCGTCGGCCTGGACGAGAAGGCGCCGGCCGCGCTGGCCGCGTTCGCCAACGGCGTGCTGGCGCACTCGCTCGACTACGACGACACGCACCTGCCGTCGGTGCTGCACCCGAGCGCGTCGGTGGTGCCGGCCGCGCTGGCCGCCGCCGAGGCGTCCGGGGCGTCCGGGCGGGAGACGGTCGCGGCCATCGCCGTGGGCCTGGAGGTGTGCGTCCGGCTCGGCATGGCCGGTTACGACCCGGCCGCCGGCAACTCCGTCTTCTTCGAGCACGGGCAGCACGCCACCTCGATCTGCGGCACGCTCGGCGGTGCGGTGGCGGCGGCCCGGCTGCTGAAGCTGGACGCCGACGGCGCGCTCGACGCGCTCGGCGTGTCCGCCTCGATGGCCGCCGGTCTGATCGAGTCCAACCGCAACGGCGGCACCGTCAAGCGGATCCACTGCGGCTGGGCGGCGCACGCGGCGGTGAGCGCCGCGCAGCTGGCCCGGCACGGCGTGACCGGCCCGCCGACGGTGCTGGAGGGACGCTTCGGCTTCTTCCAGGCGTTCCTGCGCGGCGAGTTCGACGGCGACGAGATCGTCCGCGGGCTCGGCACCGACTGGGCGGTGCCGGGCATCTTCTTCAAGCCGTATCCGGCGAACCACTTCACCCACGCCGCCATCGACGCGGCGATCGCGCTGCGCGAGCGCGGGTTGCCGCTGGACGAGATCGAGTCGATCACGCTCGGCGTGCCGACGCCGACGGTGCGCACCATCGGCCAGCCCATCGAGCGCAAGCGGGCGCCGCAGACCGGCTACGAGGCGCAGTTCAGCGGCCCGTACGCGGTGGTCGCCGGCCTGATCGGCGGCGGCGGTCTCGGCGTGGACCTCGCCGACTTCACCGACGCCCTGGCGCACGACCCGCAGCGGCGGGCGCTGATGGCGCTGGTCGACGTGGTGGGCGACGAGCGGTGCGACGCGATCTTCCCGCACCAGTTCCCGGCCGTGCTGCGGGTGGTCACCCGCGACGGGCGGGAGTGGGTGCAGGAGGTGCTCGCCAACCGGGGCGGGCCGCAGCGTCCGCTCAGCGACGCCGAACTGGCGGTCAAGTTCCGCACCAACGCCGCCGCCCTGCCGGAGGCGACCGCCGACCGCATCACCGAGGAGGTCCACCGGCTGGACCGGGCCCCCGACGTCCACGGCCTGATGGGCCTGATCAACCGCCGCTGAACCGAGCACGAGGAGCAACACCATGAGCACCTACGACCTGCTGCTGACGAACGTCCGCGTGGTCCGGCACGACCGGCCCGAACCCGAGCTGATGGACATCGGCGTCACCGACGGACGGATCAGCCGCGTCGCCCCGCAGATCGACCGGGCGGAGGCCGCCCAGGTCGTCGACGGCGGCGGCCGGCTCGCCTTCCCCGGCGTGGTGGACGCGCACCAGCACTGGGGCATCTACAACCCGCTGAGCGAGGACGCCGTCTCGGAGAGCCGCGCCTCGGTGCAGGGCGGCGTCACCACGGCGCTGAACTACATGCGCACCGGGCAGTACTACCTCAACCGGGGCGGCCGGTACGCCGACTTCTTCCCCGAGGTGCTGTCCGCGACCGAGGGCCGCTCCTACATCGACTACGGCTTCCACCTGGCGCCGATGTCGCGGGAGCACATCGGCGAGGTGCCGTCCCTGGTCGAGGAGCACGGCGTCACCTCATTCAAGATCTTCATGTTCTACGGCAGCCACGGCCTGCACGGCCGGTCCGCCGACCAGAACTCGTTCCTCATGATCCCGGAGGGCGAGCGGTACGACTACGCCCACTTCGAGTTCGTGATGCGGGGCGTCCAGGCGGCCCGGGAGCGTTTCCCCGAGCTGGCCGACGAGATCTCGCTGTCGCTGCACTGCGAGACCGCCGAGATCATGAGCGCGTACACCAAGCAGGTCGAGCAGGACGGCACGCTGCGCGGGCTGGAGGCGTACCACGCCTCGCGGCCGCCGCACTCCGAGGGACTGGCCGTGTCGATCGCGTCGTACCTGGCGCACGAGACCGGTCTGCCGAAGATCAACCTGCTGCACCTGACCTCGGAGAAGGCTGTCGACGCGGCGCTGCGGATGGCGCGGGCGTTCCCGCACATCGACTTCCGCCGCGAGGTGACCATCGGCCACCTGGTCGCCGACATCGACACCGCGCACGGCCTGGGCGGCAAGGTCAACCCGCCGCTGCGCCCGCGCGCCGACGTCGAGGCGCTCTGGGGGTACGTCCTGGACGGCAAGATCGACTGGGTGGTCAGCGACCACGCCTGCTGCAAGGACGAGGTCAAGTTCGGTGAGCCGCGCGACGACATCTTCGTCGCCAAGTCCGGCTTCGGCGGCGCCGAGTACCTGCTGCCCGGCCTGGTCACCGAGGGCAACCGGCGTGGCCTGTCGTACCAGCGGGTGGCGGAGCTGACCTCGTGGAACCCGGCCCAGCGCTTCGGCCTGCGCAACAAGGGCGCGCTGCTGCAGGGGTACGACGCCGACATCTGCCTGGTCGACCCGGACTCGACCTGGACGGTGCGCGCCGAGGACTCCGAGTCGACGCAGGAGTACACGCCGTTCGAGGGCTTCGAGCTGACCGCACGGGTCACCGACACCTTCGTCCGCGGGCAGCACGTGCTCGTCGACGGCAAGGTGACCGGCGAGCCGGCCGGCCGCTACCTCGCCCGCCCGCAGCGGTAGGGGGAACGACTGATGGCGGCGGTGGCGCGCAGTTACCTGTACGTGCCGGGCGACCGGGCGGACCTGCTGGACAAGGCGGCCGGGCGCGGCGCGGACGCGCTCGTGCTCGACCTGGAGGACGCGGTCACGCCGGCCCGCAAGGCGCAGGCCCGGGAGACGGTCGCCGGGTACCTGGGCGCCGCCGCGCCGGCCGGCCCGGAGCTGTGGGTGCGGATCAACAGCGACCAGGTCGAGGCGGACGTCGAGGTGCTCTCCCCCGCCGCGGCCGGGGTGTGGGTGCCGAAGGCCGAGCCGGAACTGCTCGCCGAGGTCGACGCCGCGCTGACCCGGGTGCAGCGGCGGCTCGGCCCGGACGCCCCGGCGTTCCGGGTGGTGGCGCTGATCGAGACCGCCCGGGGCGTGCTCACCGCGCCGCAGGTGGCCGCCGCAGCGCGGGTGCTGCGGCTCGGCCTCGGCGAGGCGGACCTCGCCGGTGAGCTGGGGTTGCAGCCCGGGCCGGAGCGGGCGGAGTTCGCGCCGATCCGTTCCCAGGTCGTGGTCGCGTCGGCAGCCGCCGGCATCACCCCGCCGGTGGGACCGGTGGAGACGACGCTGCGCGACCCGGAGCGGCTGGAGCAGACCACCCGGGCGCTGCTGCGGCAGGGCTTCCGGGCGCGCAGCGCCATCCACCCCGGGCAGATCGCGACGGTCAACGAGGTGTTCAGCCCCACCGAGGCCGAGGTGGCCTCGGCGCGGGCCGTGCTGGAGGCGCTGGAGCGGGCCGAACGCGGCGGCTCCGGGGTGGCCACCGACGCCGGCGGGCGGCTGCTGGACCGGGCGGTGGTACGGGCCGCCGCCGAGGTGGTACGCCGCGCCGAGGCGTCCGCGGGGTGACACGTGACGCCGGGCCGGGGACCGTCGGCGGGTACGACGTGGCCCGGCCCGGCGTGGGTCAGGGCGTGCCGAGCGTGGCGCGGGCAGCCAGGATGTGCGCCCGCATCACCGAGCCGGCCCAGGCCCGGTCGCGCGCCTCGAACGCGTCGATCAGCTCCCGGTGGTGCGACATGCTGCGCGCCATCGCCGCCTCGTCGTACCGGCGGAACGTGCGGTTCACCAGCGGCGTCTGCACCACCGCCCCGAGCAGCGCGCTCAACCGGCGGTTCCGCCCGGCGCCCAGGATGATCTCGTGGAACTGCGCGTTGCAGACCGCGATCCGGTCCGCCCGGTCCCGCCGCTGACCGGCCGCGTAGCCCTCCATCTCGGCGCACAGCTCGCGCAGCCGGGCGATCTCCTCCGGCGTGATCCGGGTCGCGGCCAGCTCGGCGCCGTACCCCTCCAGCAGGGCACGCAGCTCGAAGATCTCCTCCAGGTCCTGCTCCCGCCAGGCCGGGACGGTGGCGCCCCGGTTGGCCTCCCAGTCCACCAGGCCCTCGGCGTGCAGCCGGCGCAGCGCCTCCCGTACCGGAGTGCGGCTCACCCCCACCGCGGCGGCGAGATCCTCCTCGGAGAGCTTCTTCCCCGGCTCGTACGCCCCACCGAGGATGCGCGTCTTGATCGACTCGTACGCCGACTGCGTGGCCCGGCCCATGCGTCCCCCTCTGTTCACCGATGGTGAACCTACATCGACGCGGTGGAACCGCCGTTGACGGCGTACTCCGAGCCGGTCACTTGCCGGGACCGGTCCCCGGCCAGGAAGAGCACCACCTCGGCGACGTCCTCCGGCTCGTTCATCCGGCCCAGCGGCAGCCGGCGCAGCTCGTGCACGACGTGGTCGGCGGCGGCGGAGACGTCGATGCCGAGCCGGAGCGCGACCGACTCCAGGTAGGCGTCCATGGTCGCGGTCCGGGTCGGGCCGGGCGCGACGGTGTTCACCCGTACGCCCCGGGAGCCGTACTCCAGGGCCAGGCCCTTGGCGAGGCTGAGCAGCGCGGCCTTGCTGACCGCGTAGTCGAGCATGTGCGGCTTGGGGTGCCGCGCCGCCTCGGAGCCGATGGTGACCACGCTGCCGCCGCCCCGCTCGACCATGAGCGGCACGAGCGCGCGGCACAGGCGCACGCAGGACATCACGTTCACGTCCCAGGTGCGCTGCCAGGCGGCGTCGTCGATGTCGGTGAACGCGTCCCGGTACGGCGCGAGCGCCACGTTGTTGACGAGCACGTCCGCGCCGCCGTACCGGCTGGTCACCTCCCGCACGACGGCGGCGACGCCGGCCGGGGTGCCCAGGTCGGCGGTGACCGGGACGCCCACGCAGGCGGAGACGTCCAGATCGGCGGAGACCACCTCGGCGCCCTCGTCGGCCAGCCGGCGGGCCACGGCGAGCCCGATCCCCGATCCGGCGCCGGTGACGACGGCGACCCTGCCCCTCATCCGCTTCTCCCCTCGGTGCCGTCGGCGAGCACCTCGTCGGTGTGCTCGCCGAGCGTCGGTGCGAGCCGGCCGGCCGGCAACGGCGATCCCGACATGACGATCGGCGAGGCGACGCTGCGCAGCCGCCCGGCCACCGGATGCTCGACGATCGACACCAGGCCGGACCCGGCCTCTTCCTCCTCGCGGAGGATCTCCTCGTAGCCGGCCAGCGGCGCGCACGGCACGTCGATCGCGGACAGCTCCGCCAGCCACTCGGCCGTGGTACGCCCGAGCAGCACCTCGGCGACCACCCGGTAGAGCCCGTCGGCGTTGGCGATCCGCTTGCCGACGGTGTCGTAGTCGGGGTGGCGCAGCAGGTCGGCGCGCCCGACCAGGGTGAGGAACCGCTCCCACTGCCGGCCGGTGTAGATCAGCACGCACAGGTGCCCGTCGGCGGTGGCGTACGGGCGGCGGTTCGGCGCGGCGGTACGCGGGTAGAGCGGCGGCCCGGTGGGCGGGTCGAACGTCCAGCCGTCGAGCTGTTCGAGCAGGCCGAAGGCGACCATCGTGTCGTACATCGGCACCTCGACGCGCTGCCCCTCGCCGGTGGCGTCGCGGTGCCGCAGCGCGGCGAGCACGGCGGTGGACGCGGTGAGCCCGGTGATCTTGTCGGCGAGCGGTGTGACGACGTACCCGGGCTGGTCCTGGTTGACGCTCTGGAGCCGGGCGATGCCGGAGGCGCCCTGGATCACGTCGTCGTAGGCGGGCCGGTCGGCGTGCCGGCCGGTGCCGCGGAAGCCCGGGATCGCGCAGTAGACGATCGCCGGGTGCAGCGCGCGTACGTCGTCGTAGGTGAGCGCGAGCCGGGCCGCGGCGGCCGGGCGCATGTTGTGCACCAGCACGTCCACCGTCGGCACGAGCCGGTCGAACGCGGCCCGGTCGGCGGGCGCCTTGAGGTCCAGCAGGACGCTCTTCTTGCCCCGGTTCATGTTGAGGAACACCGCCGCCATGCCGGGGGTGCGGGCGGCGCCGAGCTGGCGGGCGATGTCGCCGCCCGGCGGCTCCACCTTGATCACCTCGGCGCCGAGGTCGGCCAGCATCAGCGTGCAGTACGGGCCGGAGAACGTGCTGGTCAGGTCCAGCACCCGGAGTCCGGTCAGCGGCCCGGTCACGGGAAGCCACCGGCCCGGCTCAGCATGCCCGGCAGCTCGGCGCCGAACACCTCGCCCAGCCACCTGGCGTTCCCGATCGCCGCCTCCTGCGACACGCCGGTGGCTGTCCCGGAGCGTTCCAACGCGTACACCACGTCCTCGGTGGCCACGTTGCCGGTGGCGGCCGGCGCGAACGGGCAGCCGCCGATGCCGCCGACGCTGGCGTCGATCGCCCGCGCCCCGGCCCCGACGGCGGCCAGGACGTTCGCCAGGCCCAGGTTGCGGGTGTTGTGGAAGTGCCCGCGCAGGCTCGCCCCGGTGCGCTCGCGTACGGCGGTGAACAGGCGCTCCACCTGGGACGGCACGGCCACGCCGATGGTGTCGGCGAGCGCCACCTCGTCCGGTGCCACCGGTGCCAGGTCGTCGACGACGCGCAGCACGCGCTCCGGCGGCGTCTCCCCCTCGAACGGGCAGCCGAACGCGGCACCGACCGTGACCGACGCGCGCAGCCCCTGCTCGCGGGCGCGGGGCAGCAGCCGCCGCACCTGCGCCACCGCCTCGGCGGTGATCGTGCCCTGGTTGCGCCGGCAGAACGTGTCGGTGGCGACGACCACGAAGTTGACCTCGGTGACGCCGGCGGCGACCGCCCGGTCCAGGCCGCGGCCGCTCATCACCAGGCCGATCGAGGCCAGGCCCGGCTCGTCGCGGACCAGTGCCGCCAGCGCGTCGGCGTCGGCGAGCTTCGGCACCTTCGCCGGGTTGACGAAGCTCGTCACCTCGACCCGCCGGCTGCCCGCCGCGACGGCCCGGCGTACCAGTTCGGCCTTCTGCCCGGTGGTCAGCTCCGCCGGGTGGTTCTGGAGGCCGTCCCGGGGGCCGACCTCGACGATCTCGACGTTCAAGACAGCGCCTTCAGTCCGGCCTGCGCGACCTCCATGTCCTGCGTGTAGTGGCCGCCGCTGACCCCGATGCCGCCGACCAGCACGTCGTCGACCTTCACCGGATAGCCGCCGCCGAAGGTCACCAGCCGGTCGATCGCGGGCGGGGCGCCCATCGCCAGCGGCCCGTCGTCCTTGATGAAGTCGTACCAGCCGTCGCTGCTGAGCCCGAAACCGACTGCCGTGTACGCCTTGTCCTGCGCCAGCTGGACGCTCACCAGCGGCGCGCCGTCCATCCGCTCGTACGCCTTCAGCACGCCGCTCTCGTCGCACACCGCGACGGTGACCGCGAAGCCCATCTCCTCGGCGCGGGCGACGGCGGCGGCCACCATCGCCCGCGCGGCCGGCGCGGAGATCGAGCGCTTCTTCACCACGTACGGGTTCTTCGCCATGACTGCCTCCTCAGATCGCGCCGGCGGCGCGCAGTTCGGTGATCCGGTCGTCGGCCAGGCGCAGCACCTGGCGCAGGACCTCGTCGGTGTGCTCGCCCAGCCGGGGGCCCACCGAACGCAGCCGGCCCGGGGTGCGGGACAGCCGGGGCGCGACATTCTGCATCGGGAACGCGCCCATCTCCGGGTGGTCGAGTTCGACGATCGCCTCGCGCGCGGCGAAGTGCTCGTCGGTCAGCATCTCCCGGGCGGTGTAGACCGACCCGGCCGGTACGCCGCCCAGATGCAGCAGCCGCAGCAGCGCGGCCGGTTCGAACGTGACGGTCCACGCCGCGATCAGGTCGTCCAGTTCGGCCTGGTGCGCGCCGCGGGCGGCGTGGGTGGCGTACCGGGGGTCGTCGGCCAGGTCCGGGCGGCCCATCACCGCCGCCAGGCGGCGGAACACCGTGTCCTGGTTCGCGGCGATCAGCACTGTGGCGCCGTCGCGCGTCGGGTACGCGTTGCTCGGCGCCACGTTGGGCAGGATCGAGCCGGTCCGCTCCCTGATGTAGCCGGTGAGCGCGTACTCCGGCACCAGCGACTCCATCAGCGCCAGCACCGACTCGTAGATGGCGCTGTCCACCACCTGGCCCTGGCCGGTGCTGGTCGCCACCCGCAACGCCATCATGGCGCCGAGCGCGGCGAACGTGCCGGCCAGCGAGTCGCCGAGGCTCACGCCGATGCGGCTCGGCGGCGTGGACGGGTCGCCGGTGACGTGCCGGATCCCGCCCATCGCCTCGCCGATCGAGCCGTAGCCGGCCCGGGACGCGTACGGGCCGTCCTGCCCGAACGCGGTGACCCGCACGACGACGAGCCGTGGGTTGATCCGGTGCAGCTCCTCCGGCGCGAGTCCCCAGCGTTCCAGCGTGCCCGGGCGGAAGTTCTCCACGAACACGTCGGCGCCGGCGAGCAGGTCGCGCATGAGCTGCTGTCCCTCGGGCATCCGCAGGTTGCAGGTGACCGACTTCTTGTTGCGGGCCACCACCGGGAACCACAGCGACTTGCCGTGCGGCTTCTCCCGCCCCCACTGCCGCATCGGGTCGCCGCCGTCCGGCTGCTCGACCTTGATCACCTCAGCGCCGAAGTCGCCGAGCAGTTGCGCGCAGAACGGCCCGGCCAGCAGCACGCCGGCCTCCACCACGCGTACCCCGGTCAGCGGCCCGTCGGGAAAGCCGTCGGTCATCCGGCCGGCTCCGACAGTCCGAACATCTTCTCGATGCGGGCCTCGGCGAACCGGGAGACCGCGCCCGCCCGGGTCACCGACCGGACGCCCTCGATCTTCAGCAGCGCCGGGCGGACCAGGGAGCCCATGGTGACCGGCGCCGACGGGCAGGCGGCGCAGCGGCCGTGGAACGTCACCCGGGCGTCGCCGTCGGCGTCCACGTCGACTGTGACGCCGCCGCCGTGCGCCTCGACGAGCTGGCGTACCTTGCCGTCGAGCGCGCGGTCGGCGGCCTTCGCCCTCTTGTCAGCGCCCATCCTTACGGCCCTTCTTCGCGGACTTCTTGCCGCTCTTGCCGTACAGCTCCTTCTTCTTGGCCTTCACGTCGATGCCGAGCACCCGGGCGAAGTTCAGGCCGAAGATCTTCTCCTTGATCTCGTCGGTCAGCTCCGGGTAGCCGTAGCCGTCCTGGAGGTCCTCCGGCATGCGCATCTCGGCGAACAGGTCGATGTACGCCTGCACCTTCGGCCAGACGAACGCCTCGGAGCCCCAGAGCAGCCGGTCCGGGCCGACGTGCAGCAGGCACTTGCCGATGGCGTGCAGCGCGGCGCGCGGCGCGACCGGGTACTGGTTGATCCAGGCGGTCAGCGCGAGGTGGATGTTCTCGTACCGGGCCGCGATGTTGATCGTCTCGTTGATGAACGGCTCGCCGAGGTGGTGCACGATGAACGTCATCTCGGGGAAGTCCTGCGCCGCGCGCTCCAGGTCGTACGGGGCCAGGTCGGCGATGTGCTGTGTGTTGAACGCCAGGCCCTTGTGGAACTGCACGTTCGTCACGCCGTGTTCGAGGGCGGTCTCCCACAGCGGGTACGCGACCTGCCGGTCGTCGATCTTCCAGGACAGGCCGCCGGAGTGCGCCTGGTAGAACTTGAAGCTGGTGGCGCCCCACTCCTCGATCTGGCGGATCATCTCGGTCACCGCGCCGTAGCGGCCGTGCGTGATCGGGTCGACGCCGCCGCAGAACAGCACCCGATCCGGGTACGCCTCCTTGAGCTTGTAGTTGTTCTCCGCCGGCGAGAACCCCAGCTTCCAGCCGCCGTGGCTGGGCACCGTCTGGGCCATCGCCATGTCGGTGTCGGACTCCTCGAACATCAGCCGGTACGCGTCCTCGACCGACAGTTCGCGGCCGGAGATGTCGTCGTACGGGTAGCCCGGCGCGGAGTACTTGCGGGCGTACTCGACGAGCGCGTTCGTCGACTTCTTGCCGCCGTGGTTGAAGTCGATGTTCTCGTCGGTGAGCTTGTACATGTGGATGGCGTTGTCGAGGACGAAGAAGCCGTTCTTCATGGGGTGGGACGTCCCTTCGGGGTGGTGTCGTTCTCCAGGCGTTCGACGTGCCGGACCGCGAGCTGGCGGCGGCGGCGCACCGACCACGCGGCGACCGATACGCCGGTGATCACGGCGAGGCCGTTGAAGACGCGCTCGATCCAGGTCGCGGCGCCGAGGTGTTGCAGACCGGCGATGGTGAAGGTGATGAAGTACGCGGCGATCACGGTGCCGAGGATGTTGACCCGGCCTGGTCGCAGCGCGGCGGCGCCGAGGAAGGCCGCGGCGAAGGCCGGCAGCAGGAACTGTTCGCCGACCGTCGGCTGGGCCGAGCCGATCCGCGAGGCCAGCAGCACGCCGGCCAGCGAGGCGAGCACCGCCGCGCCGACGAACGCCCGGACGGTGTAGCTGCGGACGTCGATGCCGGCCCGGGCGGCGCCGCGCAGGTTGCCGTCCATCGCGTAGAGCCGCTGCCCGAAGGGCGTCCAGACGACGATGAACTCCAGCGCCAGCACCAGCACCACGAGGTAGATCAGCGGCAGCGGGACGCCGCCCAGGTCGCCGCGGGCGATCTCGGTGAACGCCGGCGGCACGTTCTGGTACAGCACCCGGCCGCCGGTGACCATGTAGAGCAGACCCATCAGCAGGCTGCCCACGGCGAGCGTGGCGATGATCGAACTCATGCCGAACTTCAGCACCAGCAGGCTGTTGAGCAGGCCGACCGCGACGCCGACGGCGAGCACCGCGAGCAGGGCCAGCCAGATCGGCACGCCCTGCACCGCGATCAGCCAGATGCTCACGCCCTGTGCCAGGCCCAGCATCGGGCCGACCGACGCGTCCAGATAGTGCGCCAGCAACGGCAGCGTGGCGGCCATCGCCACGATCACCGTCACTGTCTGGTTGACCAGGATCAGCCGGAAGTTGGTGGTGGTGAAGTACGTGTCCGGGGTGAGCGCGGAGAAGACCGCGATCACCAGGACGAGCATGCCGAGCAGCCCGAACCGGCTCACCCCCTCGACCGCCCGCTCCCCGGCCCCGGCGCGGGACCGGTCGGCGCTCTGCTTGATGACGGTGCGGCCGCCGCCCGGGGGCGTCTTCGTGGTGGCGGCGGTCATCGGACCGCCTCCCCCGCCGTGGCGAGCGTGCCCGCGACGATCAGCTGCACGCACCGTTCGACGTCGAGCCCCTCGGTGGGGCCGTGGTAGACGTTGCGGCCGCCCTTCATCACCAGCAGCCGGTCGGCCATCGACAGGATCTCCGGGATCCGGTGGCTGATCACGATGACCGCGTAGCCGCGGTCGCGCAGCCGGCGGATCAGCGCGTTGACGCCGTCGGACTCGGTGGTGCCGAGCGCCGCGGTCGGCTCGTCCATCACCATCACGCGCGGCTCGTTCTCGGTGACCAGCGCGCGGGCGATGGCGACCATCTGCCGCTGCCCGCCGGAGAGCCCCTCGACCAGCACGTTCATGTCGTGCAGGTCGATGCCCAGCTCCTCCAGCACCGTCCGGGTACGCTCGCGCATCGCCCGCTTGCGCAGCACGGGCAGGCCGCGTACACCGCCGGTCCACTCGCGGCCGAGGAAGACGTTCTCGACGATGCTCAGGTTGTCGGAGAGCCCGAGATCCTGGTAGATCATCTCGATCCCGGCGGACCGGGCCGCGCCGATGGTGTGCGGCGTCAGGTCCCGGCCGGCCACCCGCAGGCGGCCGGTGTCCGGCGCCAGCGCGCCGCTGACCATGCTCATCAGCGTGGACTTGCCGGCGCCGTTGTCCCCGACGACGCCCAGGATCTCGCCCGGGCGTACGTCGAAGGAGACGTCGGTGACGGCGCGTACCCGGCCGTAGGACTTGCTGACGCCCACCGCCTCCAGCACCGGGGCGGCACTCATCGGGCCTCGCTCCACATCTTCTCGTAGCGCTCGGCGTAGTTCACGTAGCTGTTCCAGTCGACCGCGCCGTCCTTGGGGGCGTTCGACTTGTCGAAGACTGTGGCCGGGATGCCCTGCTCGGCGTCGGGCAGCGCGGGCTGACCGGCGGCCAGCCGGCCCACCTGGTCGATGGCGGCGTAGGCGTTCCAGCCGCGGATGGCGCCGAAGTCGGCGAGCTGGTCACCGGCTGCGACGCTGCCCAGCCGCTCCGGCTCGGCGTTCTTCGACAGCACCTTGATGTCGTTGCGGCCGGCGGCCCGGATGGCGGCGATGACGGACTCCACGCCGTTGCCGTACGGGGTGAGGATGTACTGCAGCTTGTCGCCGTGCTTCTGGATCAGCGAGGTGGTGAGTTCTGCATCTCGATCGGGTCGACCGCCTGCGCCAGCGTGCGCTCGCGGACCTCCAGCAGCTCGCAGCCGGTGCAGCCGGCGAGCACGCGCTTGCTGGCGTTGAGCGCCTCGACCAGGTGCGGGTAGCCGACGTCCCAGAGGAAGACGACCTTGGCCTTGCCGTTGGAGTCGGCGACGGCCTTGGCCGTGGCCAGCACCGCCTGGAACGTCTCCCGGCTGGACACGTGCGCGTCGTAGCCGACCGCGCCGCCCTCGGCGACGGCGGAGACGCCCACGACCGGGATCTTCGCCTTCTGCAGCTCGGCGATGCCGTCGGCGACCTGATTCTCCGGGATGGCGACGGTGATGACGGCGGTGGGCTTGTTGGCGGCGGCGGTGGCAAGCGCCTTCTGGTAGCCCTCCGGGGTGCCCTGCCCGTCCAGGATCTCGGCGCTCCAGCCGAGCTTCTCGGCGATGGCGGTGGCCCGCTTGCCGACCTCCTCGCAGGAGGTGCCGATCTTGCAGACGATGATGTTGAGCTTGCCGTTCGCCGGCGGCTTCACCGACGTCGTCGGCCCGGACCAGTCCTCGTAGACCTTGATCTTGTCGAGGGTGATGTCGGCTTCCTTGCCCTCGAAGTAGAGCATTCCGCCGGTGCCGGCGGCGATCAGCTTGCGGGCCGTCTCGGTGTACTCGTCGTTGACCGCTGCGGGCGTGTCGGAGGCGGTGCTCTCCGCACCCGATCCGCAGGCGGCGGTGGTGAGCAGAAGGGCGGCCGCCCCGAATGCGGCGGCGGCGGCGCGGAGCCGGCGGGCTCCGAAAGTGTGTGTCACGGTGCTACTCCCTCGGTGGGTGGCAGTCGTCGAAAAGAAGCGAATCGATGAGTCGGCGCAGGGAGGGGCGAAAACAAACCCGGCGCGTGACGGGCGCTTCGGGTTGCATGCAATCGCAGTCCAACACGATCAACATCGACAGTCAATAGTTCACAATGCTGAAACATAAGCCCTGTTAGAGAGCGTTTCTCCAGCCCACGAGGGAGGCGCGTTCGCCCCGACCGGGCGGAGAAATTGTATTTTTCCGACGTGAGGCTCGCGGGGTACGGGTCAGCGGACGGACGCCGCGGAACGCCCGAAGCGCAGGACCGCCCGGCCGTGCTCGGTCATCATCCGCGCGCACCTTCTCCCCGCCCAGGCCGTGCAGGCGCAACGCGTTGCCGCCCATCAGCTTGGCGAACACGTCCGGGGTGAACTCCGGGAAGCCCCACCCGTCCAGCAGATCCCGGGGCATCTCGAGATCCGTCAAGGCGTCGATGATCGGCTGCGGGTGCGCGGACGGCACGCCGGTGGCGAACATGATGCGATCCGTGCCGCCGTGCATCATGAGCATGCCGACGATCTCGGCGAACCGGCGCGGCTTGCGCACGATCATGTTCGACACCGACTCGATCGTCGCCCAGATGTTCGGGTGGGGTGTGGCCGATGCGGTACAGCGCGTTCACCATGCCGTCGTACGCGGCCTGGGAGCAGTGCGGCGCCCGGTTCCCGGGCCGGAAGTCGTACCCGTGGACGACACCGTCCACCACGACCATCCCATTGATCATGTCAACTCCGTTCTCCTGTCGACGGGAGCGCGACGAGGTGGTGGACGGGCGCGGCCGCTCGTCGGGGCGTTGCGCGGTATGTGATCGCGGCCACCAGCGGCCCGAGAATGTACACAACATAGGTGCGCAGCCCGGAGCGGTCAAGACTGTCTCGTGGTCAGTGAGATCGGCCGGCACATGCCGCCAGCAGCGTCTTCACCTGGTAGTTTTCCCGATTTTCTCGACACGCCGGGTCGAATGAGACCCGGCGGCGACCACGGCAGCCACCGCCTCGCGGAGAATCCTTGACAGTGATTGCATACATTGCTTGACTCTCTCGCCATGACAGAGCAGGCAGCGACAGTCCCTCGTCCCGGGGACGTCGAGCGCCGCCGGCCTCGGCGGCTCGACCCCGTTCTGGTACGAGGGCTACACCTGACCATGTCCGTGTCTGCCCCGCAGGCGGCCGTCCGGCGGAGCACGGTTCTCCCCGTGCTCCGCGGCCACGGCGACACCCTCGCCCTGGCCGCGCTCTGGGTCGCGCTGGTGCTGGCCACGCCGTGAAGTCGCCGGCCTTCCTGTCCCACCAGACCGTCATCGCGGTGGCCTTCAACATGGCGTTCATCGGCGTCCTGGTCGTCGGCGTCAGCCTGGTGATGCTCAGCGGTGCCGAGTTCGACCTGTCCGTCGGCGTGACCGCTGTGGCCGCCGCGCTGATCGCCGCCCAGCTGCTGACCGACGGCGCGCCGTTCGCCGTGGTGCTGGTGGCGGTGCTGGTGTTCGGCACGCTCATCGGCATCGTGAACGCGGCGCTGATCGTGCGCGGCCTGCGGCCGGACCGGATCCAGGCCGGCGCGCTGGTGTCCTGCGGGCTGGTCGCCGGCCTCGCCGGGCTGGTCCTCGCGTCCCAGAACGACATCGTCCGGTCCACGCTGACCCCGGGTACCGAGTTCCGGGTGATCTCGATCCTGCTGCTCGGCGGGATGGCGCTCACCGGCCGCCGGGGCAGTGGCGCTGTTCGTGCTGACCAGCACCGCCGCGGCGGTGGCCGGCTGCGTCCAGGTGATGCGCACCGGCGCCTCGGCGATCACCCTCGGCGAGGGCACCGAACTGTACGTCTACGGCGCGCTGCTGATCGCCGGGTTCCGGCTCGCCGGCGGCGGGCACGGGAGCCCGATGACCGCGTTCCTCAGCCTGCTCTCGCTGAGCATCGTGCTGAACATCTTCCGGCTGCGCGGCATGCCGCTGCCGCTGGGCGACATCCTGCTCGGCGTCACGCTGCTCGGCGCGGTGTCGCTCGGCTGGATCCGCCAGCGCACCCAGCGGCACTCCCCCGAGCCGGAACCCGAGCCGGAGGCCCGCCCGCACGCCGTGCCGGCCTGACCTCCGCCCGCACCAACGAGACGACCGACGAGAGAACAGGGACGACATGAACGACTATGCCCGCGGCCCGTTGTCCGGCTTGCGCGTGATCGAAGCCGGGGTCCTGCTGGCCGGGCCGTTCTGCGGCCAGATCCTCGGCGACCTGGGCGCCGACGTGATCAAACTGGAGGAGCCGGGGCGGGGCGACCCGATGCGCGAGTGGGGACGCGAGCGGCCGTACGGCAAGTCGCTGTGGTTCCCGGTGCTCGGCCGCAACAAGCGCTCGGTCACCCTCAACCTGCGCGTCCCGGAGGGGCAGGAGGTGCTGCGCCGGCTCGCCGCCGAGGCCGACGTCCTGGTGGAGAACTTCCGGCCCGGCACGCTGGAGCGCTGGGGCGTCGGCCCGGACGTGCTGTGGGACATCAACCCGCGGCTGGTGATCGTGCGGGTGTCCGCGTACGGGCAGTCCGGGCCGTACGCCGAACGCGCCGGGTACGGCTCGATCGGCGAGGCGATGGGCGGCATCCGCTACACCACAGGCGATCCCGATTCGCTGCCCAGCCGGGTCGGCATCAGCATCGGCGACTCGCTGGCCGGCACGTTCGCCGCCGTGGGCGCGATGGGCGCGCTGCGGGTGGCCGAGGCGACCGGCCGGGGCCAGATCGTCGACAGCGCCATCTACGAGTCGGTGCTCGCGCTGATGGAGTCGCTGGTGCCGGAGTACGCGATCGGCGGCTACATCAGGGAACGCACCGGCTCGATCCTGCCGAACATCGCGCCGAGCAACGTCTACGTCGCCTCCGACGGCGGCATGGTGGTGATCGCGGCGAACCAGGACACCGTGTTCCGGCGGCTGGCCGAGGCGATGGCGCAGCCGGAACTGGCCGCCGACCCGCGGTTCGCCGGGCACACCGACCGCGGCCGGCACCAGCACGAGCTGGACGAGCTGATCGCCAAGTGGTGCGCCGGATACGCCGGTGACGAGCTGCTGGAGCTGCTGCACCGCCACGGTGTGCCGGCCGGGCGGATCTACACCGCCAAGGAGATGCTCACCGACCCGCACTTCGCCGCCCGGGAGGCGATCGTCCGGCTGGAGCATCCGGACCTCGGCGAGTTCCCGATGCAGAACGTCGTGCCGAAGCTGACCGCGACGCCCGGCGGCATCCGCCGCGTCGGGCCCGAGCTGGGCGAGCACACCGACGAGGTGCTCCGCGACGTCGCCGGACTCGACGGCGACGAGATCTCCCGCCTGCGCGCCGCCGGCGTCGTCTGAGCCCTGCCCACCCCACCCACCACCACGGAAGGAACCCCTCATGGACAACTTCACCAAGACGTCGGTCACGATCGGCGCCGCGCAGCGGATCCTCGCCGCCGCGATCGCCAAGGCCGAGCAGATGACGCTGCCGTGCGTCATCGCCGTCGTCGACGAGAGCGGCGTGCTGAAGGCGTTCGCCCGGATGGACGGCGCGGCGCTGCTGTCGGTGCAGGTCGCGCAGGACAAGGCGTACACGGCGGCGGGCTTCGGCATGCCCACCGACGGCTGGTACGACTTCATCAAGGACGACGCGCCGCTGGCCACCGGCGCGACCACGGGCATCGACCGGCTGGTGGTGTTCGGCGGCGGCTACCCGATCACCGCGGACGGCGCGGTGATCGGCGGTATCGGGGTCAGCGGCGGGCACTACACGCAGGACATGGAGGTCGCGCGGGCCGGGCTGGACGCCGTCGCGTGACCCGGCCGCCGGCACGGGGCTCGGGTTACCCCGCCCTCGGTCCCGTGCCGGCGCCCGCCCGGCCCGCCCCGGCTGGTCCCGCCGGGGCGGAACGGCCGGGGCGCGCCGGCGCGACCGGCTCACCCGACGCCGGCCAGCCAGGACTCGTAGTCGAGCGCGGCGGTCAGCTCCGGCCGGTCCCGGCCGCGCAGCGCGCGGGCGAGCGCCGACGCCGGGCCCGCGCCGATCATGGCGACCCGTGCGGCGAGCGCGGCCCCGGCGTCCGGGTCGGCCGACACCGACCCGATCAGCCCGTGCCGCAACGCCTCGTCCGCGTCGAGCGTGGCGCCGGTCCAGGCCAGGTGCGCCAGCACGCCGGTGCCGGCGACACCGGCGAGCAGCCGCCCGGCGCCGCCGGCCAGGAACGCCGCGGGCGAGCCGGTGCCGAACGTGGCGGTGGGCGCGGCGACGCGCAGGTCCGCGGCGAGCGCCAGGCCGAGCCCGAGTCCGCGTACCGCGCCGTCGACGTGGACGATCACCGGGCCGGGTGCGGCGTGCACCCGCAGCACGAGTTCGTGCAGCTGTCCGCTGACCACCGGCTGGGTGAGGTCGTCGGGCTCGTGCCGCCAGGCGTCGCCCTCGACGCGGATCAGCAGCGGCTCCCCCGGCGTACGGGCGTGGCGCTTGAGCGCGTCGAGCAGGGCGGCCCGGGCGGCCGGGCCGAGCCGTTCGCCCGCGCCCGGGTCGGTGGCCTCGTGTACCTGCGTCACGTGTCTCTCCTATCGGCCGGTGAAGCGGGCCGGACGCTTCTCCAGGAACGCGTCGATGCCCTCGATGTGGTCGTCGGTGGACAGCAGCGTCAGCAGCAGCGAACGCTCGTGGGCGAGGCCGGCGGTCAGGCCGACCTCCTCGGCGGTACGCAGCGCCTGCTTGCCGAGCCGGGCCGCGACCGGGCTGCGGGCGGCGATCGAGGCGGCCAGCGCGATCCCGGCCTCGACCACCCGTTCGGCTGGCACCACCTGGCTGACCAGGCCCATCCGCTGCGCGGTCCAGGCGTCCACCAGCCGGCCGCCCAGCACCAGCTCGGCGGCCCGGAACCGGCCGGCGACGCGGGCCCAGCGCTGGGTGCCGCCCGCGCCGGGGATGATGCCGAGGTTGATCTCCGGCTGGCCGAACACGGCGGAGTCGGCCGCGACCACCGCGTCACAAGTCATGGCCAGTTCGCACCCGCCGCCCAGGACGTATCCGGCGACCGCGGCGACGGCCGGCTTGCCGAAGCGGGCGAACCGGTTCCAGCACTCCAGCCGCTCGGAGAGCAGGTAGTCGGCGGGCGACGTGCGGCGCAGTTCGCGGATGTCCGCGCCGGAGGCGAACAGCCGCGGGCCGCCGGTCAGCACCAGCACCCGTACCGCCGGGTCGGCCTCGGCCCGGTCCATCGCCGCGGCGAGCGCGCGCAGGACGTCGGCGCTGAGCGCGTTGCGTGTCTGCGGCCGGTCGATGGTGGCGACCGCCACCGCGTCGTGTACCGCGTAACCGACGGGTTCCACGGATCACCTCCCTGTCGTCCGCACCAGGCGAACATACTCTTTGGTATGTCGTCAAGATCCCCGTGGGCGGCTAGGCAAGCGCGCGACACAAGGGAAAACAGCATCCGGGAAGCGCTTGACACGCTTCCAGCGCGCCGCCTAGACATCTCGACATACGCAACGGTATGGCGTGCGGCGCAACGACCGGCCCGCGCCGGAGAACCGGGAGGCACCACGTGTCCGTGATCTGGGAGCCACGCCTGGACGACGAGGGCCGCCACTGGCGCGACCTCGCCCGGGACGTGGCGGCGCGCCACTTCGCGCCGCTGGCCGAGGAACTCGACAGGGAGCAGCGCTACCCGTGGGAGAGCGTGCGGGTGCTCGTCGAGGAAGGGCTGGCCGGGCTGCTCGTGGAACGCGAGCACGGCGGGCGGGGCGCGTCGTTCGTGACCGCCTGCGCGGTCATCGAGGAGGTCTCCCGCGCCTGCCCGTCGACCGGCGCGATCCTCACCGCGTACGCGCTCGGCGCGACCCCGCTGGTGCTGGCCGGCACCCCCGAGCAGCGCGAGCGCTACCTGGGTGGCCTGGCCCGGGGCGAGGCGATCAGCTTCGCGCTGACCGAGGAGGGCGCCGGCAGCGACGCCGCCCGGATCCGCACCACAGCCGAGCGCGAGGGCGCGGGCTGGCGGCTGCGCGGCGAGAAGATCTACATCGGAAACGGCGGCGCGTCGCGCTACTACGTGGTCTTCGCGCTCACCGACCCGCAGGCCGGCACCCGCGGCATCACCGCGTTCCTGGTGGACAAGGACGCCGACGGCGTGGTCATCGACCGGTACGAGGACAAGATGGGCATCCGCGGGACGCTCACCAGCAACCTCAAGCTGGACACCTGGGTGCCCGACGGCGACGTGCTCGGCGACCTGAACCGGGGCATGCGGCTGGCCATGCAGACGTTGTCCGCCGGGCGGATCAGCGTCGCCGCCCAGTCGCTCGGCGTCGCCCTGGCCGGCTTCGACGTCGCGTCGCGGGAGGCGGCCCGGCGGGAGACGTTCGGCCGGCCGATCATCGACAACCAGGGCATCTCGTTCCCGCTGGCGGACGTCGCCACCGGCATCACCGCCGCCCGGATGATCACCTTCGAGGCCGCCCGCACCCATCAGGAGGGCGGCGACGTCGGCGTCCTCGGCGCGATGGCCAAGCTGTACGCCAGCGAGGTCGCACACCGGGCGGTCGACACGGCCGTGCAGGTGTTCGGCGGCGACGGCTTCTGCAAGCCCTGCCCCGCCGAGCGGCTCTACCGGGACCAGCGGATCCTGGAGATCTACGAGGGCACCTCGGAGATCCAGCGGCTGGTGCTGGGCCGGGCGATCAAGGCGTCGGTGGCGGCATGAGCGCGCCCTGGCGGCTGAACGTCGACTGGCCCGCGTCCGGCCCGACCCGGGTGTTCGACCTGGCGCAGCAGATGTACACCGGCATCCCGCACCACCCGAACCACCCGCCGTACAGCTTCACGCTGACCAAGCGGCACGGCGAGATCATGTACCCGGACGGCGTCTCCGCCGCCGCCGAGATGATCACCACGGGCGGGCACGTGGGCACCCACGTCGACGGGCTCGCCCACGTCTCCCGGCTCGGCAAGGTGTACGGCGGGGTGGACGTGACCGCGAGCCAGTCGTACGCCGGCGGGGTGCCGGACGTGTCGGTGCACGAGCTGCCGCCGATGCTGGCGCCCGGTCACCTGGTGGACGCGACAGTCGCGCTCGGCCGGCCGCTGACACCCGCCGACGGCGTCGGCGCGGAGCTGTTCGAGCGCTGGTTCGCCGACCGGCCCCGCCCCCGCCCCGGCGCCGTGGTGCTGGTGCGTACCGGCTGGGACGAGAAGTGGACGGACAACGCCGCGTACCTCGGTGTCGCCACCGGCGCACCCGGCGTGGACGTCAGCGGCGCGCGCTGGCTCACCGACCACGGCGTGGTGGCTGCCGGCGCGGACACCATCGCGTTCGAGCACATGCCCAGCCCCGCGCTGGCGGTGCACTGCCACCTGCTCGTCGACCACGGCGTGCCGATCATGGAGGCGATGAACCTCGCGCCGCTGGCCGCCGAGGAGGTCTGGGACTTCTTCTTCATCGCCGCCCCGCTGTCCATCCGGGGCGGCACCGGGTCACCGATCCGCCCGCTCGCCGTCGTACCCGACACCACCGCACCGGAGACCACCGCATGACCGCCGACGACGAGACCACCGCGCGCCCGCCCGCCCCCGGCCGGCGGGACATCCTGGAGGCCGCAGCCACCGCGTTCACCCGCAACGGGTACGCGGCCACCACCATCGACGACATCGCCCGCGAGATGGGCGCCACGAAGGGCCGGGTCTACCACTACTACCGGGCCAAGGCGGACGTCTTCCTGGACATCGTCACCACCGGCATGCAGGAGCTGATCGACGGGATCGAGCCGATCGCCGGCAACGGCGGCCTCGACCCGGCCACCCGGCTCTGGCGGATGGCGCACCACCACGCCGGGCTGATGATGACCCGCAACTCGTTCCAGCGGGTGGCGATGCGCGCGGTCGAGATGCGCCGTCTCGGCGAGGCCCCGGCCCAGCAGCAGGCGCTGGAGACCGTGATCGCCATGCGCGACCGGTACGAGCAGATCTTCGCCGACGTCATCGACGAGGGCCGGAAGGCCGGGGTGTTCCGCGAGGTGGACAGCCGGCTGGCCACCAAACCGCTGCTCGGCGCGCTGAACTGGATCAGCCTCTGGTACGACCCGCAGCGCGGCGACTACAACACCCGTCAGCGGCTCGCCGACGAGTACGCCGACTTCATCGTCGGCGGGCTGCGCCGGAGCCCGCGATGACCGGGCCGTTCTCCGAGCGCCACTGGCACGAGGCCGAGACGTGGCCGCGCGAGCGGCTGGCCGCGTACCAGCTCACCCGCCTGAAGGCGCAACTGTCCTACGTGTACGCCGCCAGCGACTTCTACCGCACCCGGTGGGACGCGCTCGGCTTCCACCCGGGCGACGTCCGGGAACTGGCCGACCTGCGCCGCCTGCCGCTGGTCGGCAAGGCCGACTACGTGGCCGACCTGGCCGCCCACCCGCCGTGGGGCAGCGCCGTCGCCGCGCCGGTCGCGGACCGCCGCCGCGTGCACTTCTCCTCCGGCACCACCTCGAACCCGACCCCGGTGCTGTGGACCGCGCACGACCTGGACCGCTGGGCCGACCTGTACGCGCGGGCCGCGTACAGCCAGGGCGTGCGGGACACCGACGTGTACCAGTGCCTGTTCAGCTACGCCTGGTTCGTCGGCGGGCTCGGCGCGACAGCCGGCTACCAGCGCATCGGCGTGACGCTGCTGCCCGCTGGGTCCGGCGACACCCAGCGTCAGATCGACACGATCTTCCGGTACGGCACCACAGCCGTCGGCGGGACGCCGTCGTTCATGCTGTACCTGGCCGAGACCGCGGAACGCGCCGGCACGCCGCTGCGCGACTCGCCGGTGCGGCGGATCCAGGTCGGCGGCGAACCCGGCGCCGGGGTGCCGGCCACCCGCGCGCACATCGAGCAGCGCTGGGGCGCCAAGTGCTTCGACGGGTACGGCAGCCTGGAGTTCCAGCCGATCGCCTGGGAGTGCGAGGAACAGGCCGGCGGCCACCTGGCCGAGGACTTCGCGTACGCCGAGGTGCTCGACCCGTACACCCACGAGCCGGTGCCCGACGGCGCACCCGGCCTGCTGGTGCTCACCCACCTGGACAAGCGGGCGAGCCCGCTGGTGCGGTGGGCCACCGGCGACGTGGTGGTCCGCGACAGCACCGCCTGCCCGTGCGGGCGCACGCTCGCCCGGCTGCCGGGCGGCGTCGTCGGCCGGGCCGACGACATGCTCGTGGTACGCGGGGTGAACCTGTTCCCCTCCGCCGTCGAGCAGGTCGTCCGGGCCACGCCCGGCACCTGCGGCGAATACCTCATCGTCCTCGACGAGGACGTCGCCGACCCGGCGACCGGCTACCTCACCGGCATCAAGCTGCGCGTCGAGGTGACCGGCGACGACCAGCGGGTGGCCCGCGAGCTGGCGCACGCCGTGCGCGCCGAGCTGACGGTGCGCGCGGTGGTGGAGACCGTCCCCGAGGGCACGCTGCCGCGCAGCACCCACAAGAGCAAGCGCGTCGTACGCGCCGACCGGAAGGTTCCGTGATGGACAGGCAAGCGTTCCTGGTCGGCGCCGTGCGTACCCCGCACGGCCGGTACGGCGGCGCGCTGCGCGACGTGCGGGTGGTGCGCCTGGGCGGGCTGGCCGGCGCCGCCGCGCTGGCGCGGGCCGGGGTGCCCGCCGAGGCGGTGGACGAGACGGTGGTCGCCAACTGCCGTCAGGCGGGCAACGGCCCGAACCCGGGACGGCAGATCTCGCTGGCGGCGGGCGTGCCGGTGCCGACGCCCGCGCAGACCATCAACATGGCCTGCGCCTCCGGGCTCAAGGCGGTGCAGCTCGCGCACCGGTCGGTGCGGTCCGGCGAGGCCGACGTGGCACTGGCGGTGGCCGCGGAGAGCATGAGCACGATGCCGTACCTGGCGCCGTACACGCTGCGCTGGGACGGCGTGCGCCGCGGCGACGTCCTGCTCCAGGACGGCTGGCGCGACGGCGGCACCGACCCGATCTGCGGCATGAGCATGGGCGAGACCGCGGAGAAGGTCGCCCGCGAGTTCGGCGTGTCCCGCGCCGACCAGGACGCCTGGTCGGCGCGCAGCCACCAGCGGCTGGCCCGGGCCTGGGAGTCCGGCGCGATGGCGCAGGAGGTCCTGCCGCTGGACGAGCTGGACCGCGACGAGACGGTACGCCCCGACACCACACCGGAACGGCTCGCCCGGCTGCGCCCGTCGTTCACCGACGGCGGCACGGTCACCGCGGGCAACGCCAGCCAGATGGCCGACGGCGCCGCCGCGGTCGTGGTGGCCGGCGGCGAGGCGGTACGGCGGTACGGGCTGACCCCGCTGGGCCGGATCGTCGGGTTCGCGGCCGTCGGCGTGGACCCGACGATGATGGGCGTCGGGCCGGCCGAGGCGATCCCGCTGGCCCTGCGCCGGGCCGGGCTGACCGTCGCCGACGTGGACCTGTTCGAGATCAACGAGGCGTTCGGCGCGCAGATCGTGCAGAACGTGCGCGCGCTGGGCCTGGACGAGGAGCGGGTGAACGTCAACGGCGGCGGGATCGCCCTCGGCCACCCGACCGGACAGAGCGGCGCCCGGCTGATCGTCTCGCTGCTGCACGAACTGGCCCGCCGCGACGGCCGGTACGGCGTGGCGAGCCTGTGCGTCGGCGGCGGACAGGGCATCGCCGCCGTGATCGAGCGGGTGACCCGGTGATCGCCGTCGTGGTCGGCCTCGGGCCGATGGGCCGGGGCATCGCGCAGGTCCTCGCCGGGGCGGGGCACACCGTCCGGGTCGTCGACGCCACCGCCGAACTGGGCCGCGCCGGCCTGGAGCGGATCCGCGCCGACGGTGCCACCGGCGACCTCGGCGCCGCCGCCGACGTCGAGACCGCGCTCGCCGGCGCGGACGTGCTGATCGAGGCGATCGTGGAGGACATGGCCGCCAAGCGCGACCTGCTCGCCCGGGTCGCCGCCGCGGGCGGGCCGGACCTGCTCGTCGCCTCCAACACCTCGTCGCTGAGCGTCAACGAGATGGGCCGCGCGTTCGGCGCCCCGGAACGCCTGCTCGGGCTGCACTTCTTCAACCCGCCCACCCGGATGCGCCTGGTGGAGGTGATCGTCGGCGCGGCCACCGGCGAGGCGACGGTGCGGCGGGCGCTGGCGCTCGTGGAGTCGCTCGGCAAGACCGCTGTGGTGTGCCGCGACTCGCCGAACTTCATCGTCAACCGGGTCTGCCGCCCGCTGTACTACGAGGCGCAGCTCCTCCTCGCGCAGGGCGTCGAGGCGGCGGTGGTGGACGCGGTCGCCCGCGGCGCGCTCGGGCACCCGATGGGTCCGCTGCAACTGCTCGACTTCACCGGGCTGCACACCCACCTGGCCTCCTCGGAGACCGCGCTGCGCGAGTTCGGCGACCCCCGCTACCGGCCCATCCCCCAGGTGCGTGGCCTGGTCCGGGCCGGCCTGACCGGCAAGGCCGCCGGCCGCGGCTTCTACGACTACGCCACCGAGGCGCCGCGCGACGCCAACGCCCGGGTGGTCCGGCGGCCCGGGCCGCCGAACGGTCCGGCGGCCCGCGTGGTGAGCCTCGGCGCGCCGACCCCGCAGCGGGTGGCGGAGCTGGCCCGGCTGGCGGCCCAGCAGAACGTGGTGCTGGACAGCTCCGACGCCGGCTGGGCCGAGGTGCTGCCCGCCGACGTCGGCTGGATCCGGCTGCACCGGCGCGCCGACGACGCCGTGTTCGCCGAGGTGGTCGAGGACCCGGTCGCGGGCGTCGCCGTCCCCGGCTTCGTCGACCGGCTGCTGGATCACCTCGGCGCGTCGTCGGTGCGGGTGCCGGCGCTGCCCGGCCTGGTCGGCGACCGGCTCGCCCACTGCCTGGTGAACGAGGCGGCCACTGTGGTCGAGGAGGGCACCGCCACCGCCGACGACGTGGACGTGGCGTTGCGCCTGGCGATGAACCATCCGCGCGGCCCGTTCGAGACGCTGCGGGCCGCCGGGGCGGGGACCGTGTACGAGGCCCTGCGGTCGATGGCCGACGCGTTCGGCGACCCCCGCTACCGGCCGGCGCAACTGCTGCGGCGGCAGGCGATCGGTGAGGCGAGGGCCGCCCGGTGACGCGGGGGGACGACACCGGCGTGGCCGTGCTGCGCGCGGGTGTGCTCACCGGGCGGCGCGCGGTGGTCACCGGCGCCGGCAGCGGCATCGGCCGGGCGGTCGCGATACGCCTGGCCGAGCTGGGCGCCCACGTCACCGGGCTGGGCCGGCACGCCGACACGCTCGCCGCCACCGGCGAGGCGATCACCGGCGAGGCGATCACCGGCGAGGCGATCACCGGCGAGGCGATCACCGGCGAGGCGGCCACCGGGGGCGGCCGCTACACGTACGCGGTCTGCGACGTCCGCGACCACGACCGCGCCGCAGCCACCCTCGCCGAGGCAGGCGAGGCGCACGGCATCGACCTGCTGGTGAACAACGCCGGCGGGCAGTTCTTCGCCCCGGCCACGCGGATCTCGGCGGGCGGCTGGGCCGCAGTCGTCGACCTGAACCTCACCAGCGTCTTCCACCTGACCACCGCCGCGTACCCGTACCTGCGGCGCACCCGCGGCGCGGTGGTGAACATGTCGCTGTCAGGGGTGGAACGCGGCGGGCAGGGCATGGCGCACGCCGTCGCGGCCCGCGCCGGCGTGCTCGGGCTGACCCGCACGCTGGCCCTGGAGTGGGCCGCCGACGGTATCCGGCTCAACTGCCTCGGACCGGGCACGGTGCACACCGCCGCGCTCGACGCCGAGGCCGACCGGCACGTCCGGGACAACCTGGTGGACCGGGCCACGCCGCTGCGCCGCCCGACCCGCGCCGAGGAGGTCGCCGAGCTGGTGGCGTTCCTGGCCGGCCCGGCCGCCGCCATGATGACCGGCCAGCTCATCCAGCTCGACGGCGGCGCACACCTGGGACCGGGGCTGCACATGCTGGCGGAGGCGTACCGGTGAGCCGCGCCCTCGCCGACGTCGTGGCCGAGCACGTACGCCCCGGACGGCGGGTCTACCTGGGCAACTTCGGCGCGCAACTGTTCGCCGTGGGCCACGAGATGATCCGGCAGCGGATCCGGGACGTGGACGTGGTGATCGCCTCCGGCGGGCTGCTGATGGACCAGTTGCTCGGCGCCGGGGTGCTGCGCTCGGCCACGTACGGCCACTGCTGGAGCCCGGTCGGCCCGGCGCCCGCCTGGAACTTCCGGCGCGCCACGCAGGACGGCGACACCCGCGTCACGCTGCACGAGCTGAGCCTCGGGCTGCTCACCGCAGCACTCACCGCGGGCGCCTGGCGGGTGCCGTTCATGCCGGTGCCGGACCTGCCCGGCACCGGCTACCTGGACGAGGACTGGAGCCGGGGGCGGCTGTCCTCGGTGGACTCGGCGTTCGGGCCGGCCCGGGTGGTCCGCGCCGAGCGGCCCGACGTGGCGTTCGTCCACGTGGACCTGGCCGACGCCGACGGCAACGGGGTGATCCGCGGCCCGCTCGGTGAGGTGCTCGTGGCCGCCCAGGCGGCCCGGCGCACCGTGCTCGTCGCCGAGCAGGTCACCGACGCCGAGACGGTACGCGCCGCCGGGATCAGCATCCCCGGGCTGCTCGTCGACGCGGTGGTCGAGTCCCCCGGCGCGGTACACCCCGACGGCGCGGTCGGCCGGTACCCGCGTGACGTCGAGGCGTACCAGCGGTATGCCCGCCGCTCGGCCACCGCCGACGGCTTCCGGCGGTGGCTGGCCGAGGAGGTGCTGTGACCACAGCGGACTTCCTGGTCCGGGCGGCGCGGGAGTTCCGGCGCGGCGGCTGGGTGTTCACCGGCTTCCACTGGCCGGTGCTCGCCGGCCAGTGCGCGTACGCGCTGCCCGGCGAACCGTTCAGCCAGGTCTTCGAGGCCGGCGCCAGCGCGCACCGGCCCGGCGCGGACGTGCCGACCAGCACCACCGACTACCCGGCGTACGCCGGCGGGTTCGGCTGGCTGGGCGGCACCGCCGACGTGCTCCTGGCGATGGGCCACCGGTTCGACCGGGTGGTGCTCGACGCCGGCAACGTCGACCTGCGCGGCCGGATCAACTCGTCGTACCTGGGCCCCCGGGAGCGGCCCACGGTGCGGCTGCCCGGCGGCGGGGGCGCCGCCGACATCGCGGCGGCGGCACGGGAACTGGTGCTGCTGCACGGCGCACGGGATCCACGCCGGATCGTGCGCGCGGTCGAGCACGTGACCGCCGCGCCCGCCCCGGACGCGCTGGTGCGGCTGCACACCCGGTGGGGCGTGGTGCGGCTCGGCGCCGATCCGCGGCTGGAGGAGGTCACCGCGGACGGCGAGGTGCTGCGTGCCCACCTGACCGCGCTCGGCGTACCCGTCGACGGCGCGGCGCCCCGGCCGCCGGTCGCCGCGGCCGAACGCGCCGCGGCCGTGGGCGTGCTGCGGCGCGCCGCCGTACGGGGCTACTCAGTGGCGAAGGGAACGGACAGAGGATGACTGACGACGATCTCGGTGAGCTGCGCCGGCAGGTACGGAAGCTGGTCGGTGAGTGGCGTGACGGCGACCGGTTCCGGCCGGTGTGCGACGCGTGGCTGCGCTCGTACGACACGGAGTTCAGCCGCGCGCTGGCGGACCGGGGCTGGATCGGCCTGACCTGGCCGCGCGAGTACGGCGGGCAGGCCCGCTCGAACCGGGCCCGGCTGGTGGTCACCGAGGAACTGTTGCGCGCCGGGGCGCCGGTGGCCGCGCACTGGATCGCGGACCGGCAGATCGGCCCGGCCGTCCTGCGGTACGGCTCCCCCGCGCTGCGCGAGCGGTACCTGCCGGCGATCGCCGCCGGTGCGGTGACGTTCTGCCTCGGCATGAGCGAGACCGAGTCCGGCAGCGACCTCGCCTCGGTGCGCACCACCGCCCGCCCGGACGGCGACGGCTGGCGGCTCACCGGCGGCAAGATCTGGACCAGTCACGCCCACCGGTCCACGCACGCGTACGTGCTGTGCCGCACCGGCACCGGCGGCGACCGGCACGAGGGCCTGACCGAGCTGATCGTGGACATGTCCGCGCCCGGCGTCACCGTCCGGCCGATCGTCGATCTGCGCGGCGAGCACCACTTCAACGAGGTCGTCTTCGACGACGTGCGGGTGCCCGGCGACCATGTTCTGGGCACCGCCGGCAACGGCTGGACGCAGGTCACCGAGCAGTTGTCCTTCGAGCGCGGCGGGATGGAGCGGGTGCTCAGCACGTACCCGCTGCTGGCCGCCACCGTCGACGCGTGCGCCGCGCGGCGGGACGCGGACGCCGCGCTGGGCGAGGCGCTGGCCCGGCTGGCCGGGCTGCGCGGCCTGGCCTGGCGCATCGCCGGTGAGCTGGACGCCGGGCAGGCCCCGGTGCACGCCGCGGCGGTGCTGAAGGACCTGGGCACCGAGTTCGAGGCCGACGTCAACGAGATCGCCCGTACCGTGCTCGACGTCGAGCCCGACCCCGACGGCGACGGACCGGCCGGGCTGCTCGCCCAGGGGCTGCTGGCCGCGCCGGGTTTCTCGATCCGCGGCGGCACCACCGAGGTGCTGCGCACCATCATCGCCAAGGGCGCCGCCCGCGCGCCCCGGCGCGGCGGCGACGAGCTGCGGGAGCTGACCGACGACGTGCTCGGCGGTCACGGCGGCGACCCGGACGGCCTGCCCACGCTCTGGTCCACAGTGCACGGGCTGGGCTGGACCGGGGTGTCGGTGCCGGAGGACGCGGGCGGCTCGGGCGGCACGCTCGCCGACCTGGCCGCGCTCGTGCGCGGGCTGGGTCGCCACGGTGTCTCCCTGCCGCTGGCCGGGACCGTGCTGGCCGCCCGGCAGCTCGCCGCCGCCGGTCGCGGCCTGCCCGAGGGCGTCGCCACCGTGGTCGCCGGCGACGGGCTCGCGGTGGCCGGCGGGCGGCTGCGCGGCACGGCTGCCCGCGTGCCGTGGGCCGCCGCCGCGCGGACACTGCTGGTGTACGCGGGCGACGAGGCGTTCGTGTTGCCCGCCGACCACCCCGGCGTGCGGGTCACGCCCGGCCGCAACCTGGCCGCCGAGCCGCGCGACGACGTCGTGTTCGACGTGCCGGTCACCGGCGACATGCGGCTCACCGGCGTCGCGCCCGCCGGGGCGGTACGCGCCGAGGCGGCGTTGCTGACCGCCGCCGCGCTCACCGGCGCGCTGGAGACGGCTGTGGAGCACACCCGGCAGCACGTGACGACGCGGGAGCAGTTCGGCCGGCCGCTGCTGGCGTTCCAGGCGGTCGGGCAGACCCTGGCCCGGATGACCGCGCACACGCTGCTCGCCGGCACCGCGCTGGACGCCGCGCTGGCCGGGCCGGACCCGCTGCGGGTCGCCGCCGCCCGGGTGCTCACCGGCCGGGCCGCGACGATCGTGGCGCGCGGCGCGCACCAGCTGCACGGGGCGATGGGCGTCACCCGCGAGCACCCGCTGCACCTGTCCACCCGCAGGCTCTGGTCCTGGCGGGACGAGAACGGCACCCAGCAGTTCTGGGCCGCCACGCTCGGTGCGGCGCTGGTGCCGCGCGGCAGCGCGGGCGTCTGGTCCTGGCTGACCGATCAGGAGGCTGAGTCATGAGCAAAGTGGAACTGCACAACGCGGACGGGCGCTGGACGCTCACGCTGAACGACCCGGACCGGCGCAACGCCATCGACGCGGAGATGCGCGACGCGCTCGGCGACGCGATCGCCGAGGTGGCGGCCGACCGGCACGCCCGCACGCTCGTGGTCACCGGCGCGGGCACGGCGTTCTGCGCCGGCGCCGACCTGCCCGCCATGTTCGGCGAACCAGGCCGCGGCGTCGCGGAGATCCGCGCCGACCTGCACCGCGTCTACGACAGCTTCCTGCGGGTACGGGCGCTGCCGATCCCGACGATCGCCGCGGTGCAGGGACCGGCGGTGGGCGCCGGGCTGAACCTGGCGCTCGCGTGCGACACCCGGATCGTCGGGCCGAAGGCGAAGCTGATCGCCTCGTTCACGAAGCTCGGCCTGCACCCCGGCGGGGGCTGCACCTGGTTCCTCACCCGCGCGCTCGGCCCGGAACGCGCCCTGCAACTGCTGCTCGACGGCGGGAGCGTGGACGGCCCCGAGGCGGTACGCGTCGGGCTCGCCGCGACGCTCGCCGACGACCCGCTGGCGGCCGCGCACGAGCGCGCCGAACGGTGGGCGGCGCTGGACCCGGCGCTGGCCCGGGACATCAAGACGTCGGTGCGCACCGCGGAGACGGCCGGTTTCGCCGCCGCGCTGGAGTTCGAGTCGTGGGCCCAGGCGTCCTCGGCGACCGGGCCGGCGATCCAGGAGGCGGTGGCCGCGTTCCGCAGGTGACCCGTCCGCCGCGGGACCGGGCGGGGCGCCGCTGTGCGCCCCGCCCGGCGGCGTCACGCCGCCGCTCCGGTCAGACCACGGCGGGCTGTGCCTCGGTGGCCATGACGAGCGCGCCGAGCAGCGCGGCGTCCTGCGCGAAGTCCGACAGCACGATCTCCGGCGGGTACGGCAGCGTGTGGGTGAGCCGCTCGGTCAGCAGCTCCCGCACCAGGTCGTTGCCGGCGACGCTGCCGACCAGCACGATCCGCTGCGGGTCGAGCAGCAGGCAGCACGTGACCAGCTGGCGGGCCAGTTCGTCGACGCGCAGGCGGAGCTGCTCCCGTACCGGGCCGGGCTGCTCCGCCGCCGCGCACAGGCCGGCGGCCCGGCCGTCCACGCCGAGGCGCTGCGCCAGCTCGTCCAGGGCCCGGCCGGAGAACGTCGCCTCCAGCATCGGTTCCAGGCGGGGCGGCCAGCTGAGGTCGGTCAGTCCGTAGGCGATCTCGCCGGCCGCGCCGTGGCGGCCCGGCAGCACCTCGCCGTTGACCGTCACCGCGGCGGCCACCCCGGTCCCGAGCCCGACGACGAGCCCCGGATCGGCGTCGCGCAGGGCCCCGAGCCGCAGCTCGGCGTAGGCGGCCGCCTTCAGGTCGTTCGTCACCCGCACGTGCGCCAGGTTGAGGTGGGCGCGGACCGCCTCGCCCAGCCGCAACTGCTCCCAGCCGGGCACGTTCGGCGCCAGTTCGATGCCGTCGTCGTGGACGACGCCGGGCGAGGCGATGCCGGCCGCGACGATCGTGCCGCCGGTCTGCTCGGCGAGTTCGCACGCCCGGTCCAGCGCCCGGGTGAGGGCCTGCTGCGCGCCCCGCTCGGCGATCGTGGGCAGGCGCTCGGAGACGAGCAGCCGGCCGTCGGTGTCGCCCACGCCGATCGCCATCTTGGTGCCGCCGAAGTCGATGCCGAGCAGGCGCGGATTTGCCGGTCGTTCCATGGTGATGTCAGATCGCCCTTCGGGCCGTCGGTCCAGATCACGTGGTCGCCGCGACACGACGTCCGCGACCACGGCCAGCTGCGGCTGCCGCCCCGTCACAGGCCTACCCTCGCCGCGACCGCCTCGGCGAGAGCCGCGTCGGCACGGGTCAGCCGCTCGCGCAACGCCTGCGCCCGCTCCTGCACCGCGTCGAGCATTGTAGACAGTCGTCCGACCTGGTCCCGGACGGCCGCCTCGCCGGGACCGTCGGCCTGGGCGCGGCGCAGCACGAGTTCCGGGCGGACCGCGGCGGCCAGCAGGTCCCGTACCGCGGCGTCGCCGAGCGCCAGACCGAGGTCGGCGGCGGTGGACCGGACCAGATCCTCGGTCCAGGTCGCCGGGGCGCCGCCGCGGACCAGCCGGCCGAGCAGCGAATGGGCGCCGCGGAACGGCACGCCGTGGCGGGCCAGCGCGTCGGCTGCCGCGGTGGTGGTGGCGCCGGAGGCGACGATCTCCTCGCCGGACGGCGGGCGCTGCGGGTCCAGCTTCTCGATCAGGCCACCGAGCAGCGAGAAGAACCGGTACGCCCGGTCGTCGCCGTCCCAGAGCCGGGACTGCACGTCGGTGGTGGCGTTGTTCGAGTCCTCCCACCAGGCGGCGCCGACGTTGTTGAGCACGCTCGCCGCGTCGGCAGCGGCGGCGCCGGCCATCGAGACGAGGTGTTCCAGCACCACCGGGTTGCGCTTCTGCGGCATGATGCTGCTGCCCTGGGTGAACTCGCCGGGCGTGACCACCCAGCCCCAGCTCAGCCAGTCCATCAGGGTGCGGGCGAGCCGGGCGCCGGTGGCGAGCGCCTGCGCGTTGAGCGTGGCGACCCGGACCAGGTGGTCGGCGCCGGCCACCGCCTCGTACGAGTTGACGATGAGCTGGTCGAAGCCGAGCAGGTCGGCCAGCCGGCGGGGCGAGATGTCCAGGTCGGTGCCGGCGAAGGCGCAGGAGCCCAGCGGCGAGCGGTTCATCTCGTCCAGCAGGCCGGCGTACGCGGCGGCCTCGCCGGCGAGCGCCTCGGCGTAGCCGGCGAAGACGTGCCCGATGCTGGTCGGCTGGGCCGGGCGGCGGTGCGTGTAGCCGGTGATCACCACGTCGGCGTGCCGGTCCGCGCGGTCCAGGACGGTACGGCCGGTCGCCAGCAGCGCGTCGAGCACCTGGAGCAGCTGGTCGCGCAGCACCATCCGGAAGACGCCGGCGTCGAGGTCGTTGCGGCTGCGCGCGAGCTGCACGCTCAGCTGCGACACCTCGATGCCGGCCGCGGCGGCGAGGCGCTTCTCCAGCGTGTAGTAGACGTCCTCGACGCTGCCGTCGTACTCCAGTTCCTCCGGCCGGTCCGCGGCGAGGGCGACCAGGCCGCGCAGCATCGTCGCGGCGGCGTCGTCGGAGATCAGCCCCTGCTCGGCGAGCATGACGACGTGGGCCTTGCTGGCCGTGACCATCGCCGGGTAGAGGTGGGCGACGTGGTGGTCGAACACGACGCGGAGGTGGTGCTGTTGGTAGACGGTCAGTGACGGGCTCATGGAGGCCTCCCGAGGTGGTGCGTGGTCCTGGGGCGTAACTGTCATCCGGCCGGCTGGTCCGGCCGGTCGGCGCCGGGCGGTCCCGGCAGCGGCGCGGCGAGCCACGCCCCGACCAGCTCGCGCAGGCGGGTGCCGGCGGTGGCGCGGATCCGGCCGCCGGCCTCCTCGCCTGCCAGCGAGACGTGGCCCGACCAGCCCTGCCAGGGGTCGGGGCGCGACTCCACCAGCACGTACGGGTACGGGGTGGGCAGCTTCGGCTTGGGCGGCAGGTCCGGCGCCGCGTCCAGGCGTACCGCGGCCGGGTCGAAGCCGAGCACCGCGGAACTCTCGTACGCGCCGCCGTGCCCCCGGGCGGGCAGGTCGCCGAACATCTCGGTGGTCTCGTCCGGGCCGACCAGCTGGAACCAGTTCACCAGCATCATGCTGGCCCGCTGCCGGCCGGACACCCACTCCATCGCGGCCCGGACGGTGGACATGTTGGCGTCGTGCCCGTTGACCACCAGCACCCGGGTGAAGCCCGCCTCGACGATGCCGGCGAGCACGTCGGCGAGGTAGCCGACGGCGATCTCCGGCCGCAGCGCCACAGTGCCCGGCCACGGCCGGGTCTGGCCCGGGCAGGCGGCGTACGGCGTGGCCGGGAACAGCACCGCCCGGGCGGACCCGGTGGCCAGTTCCCCGGCGAAGCCCTCGGCCAGAATCAGGTCGGTACCGATCGGCAGGTGCGGACCGTGCCACTCGACCGCGCCGACCGGCAGCACCGCCAGGTCGGCCGCCTCGGTCACGGCGGCGAACGCGTGCCCGGGCACCCGGGTGACCGGAAGCAGCCCTCCCCCGGTCCGCCACCGCTCGATCAGTTCGTCCACTGCTCGGCCCTCCGGGTCGCGGTGCGGCTGCTCTCCAGCCGTCCGGAGAACCACATCACCACGAAGATGAGCAGCACCTGGAGCATGCCGTAGGCGGCCGCGGTGCCCAGCTCGAAGCTGTACATGCGGTTGTTGATGGCGACCGAGATCGGGACCGTCGACGAGGTGTAGATGAGCACCGAGGCGACGAACTCGCCGACGCCGTGCACGAACGCCAGCAGCGCGCCGGCCAGCACACCGGGCAGCATCAGCCGCACGGTGATCGTGTAGAACGCGCGCAGCCAGGAGGCGCCCAGGTTACGCGCGGCGTCCTCCAGCGACGGGTCGATCAGGGCCAGCGTCGCGGAGCTGGACCGGAACACGATCGGCAGGAACCGCACGAAGTAGGCCAGCGGCAGGATCCAGAACGTGCCGACCAGCACCTGCCCGAAGCTGAACGCGTTGCCGGTGCTGAACGCCGAGATCAGGTTGATCGCCACGACCGTGCCGGGCAGTGCCCAGGCGATCATCACGGCCACGTCGAGCAGGCCGCGTCCGACGAACTTCAGCCGCCGCACCGCGTACGCGATCAGCACGCCGATCACCACGCAGCCCACGACCGCGATGAGGCTCATCTGCACCGAGTTGAGGATCGGCTGGAACGCCTTGGGGTCGGTGAAGATGGTGACGAAGTTCTCGAACGTGTACGTCGGCGGCAGCACCTCGGTGGTCCAGGACCGGTCCTCGGAGAACGCGACGAGCGCGATCGCGCCGACCGGGGCGAGCAGGACCAGCGTGGCCAGCACCGAGGCGAGCGGCGCGAGCCAGCGGCCGATCGGGTTGGTGATCTCCCGCCGGACCGCCGAGACGCCCTTGGACTGCGACTGGTAGTTGCGCCGCCCCTCGTACCAGCGCATGCCCAGCAGGAAGATGATCGAGACGATGCCGAGCACTGAGGCGTACGCCGAGGCCATCGGCAGGTCGCCGTTGGTGCGGTTGATGTAGATCTGCATCGTCATGGTCTGACTGACGTTGAACAGCAGTGGCGCGGTGTAGGACGCCAGCGACGTCATGAAGACCAGCAGCGACGCCGAGATCAGCGCCGGGGTGAGCATCGGCAGCAGGACGGTGCGCCACACGCGTACCCGGCCCGCGCCGAGGTTGTACGCCGCCTCCTCGACCGACGGGTCCATCCCGGCCAGCGCCGCGGAGGCGGCCAGGAAGAAGAACGGGTACATGGTGAACGTGTGCACCACCAGCACACCGGCGATCCCGTCGAAGGCCAGGACCGGCTTCTCGGTGCCGAGCAGCGCCTGAAGGCCGCGCGGCACGATGCCGATGTTGCTGTAGAGCAGCTGGAAGGACACGGCGCCGATCAGCGGCGGCAGGGCCGCCGGCACCAGGATGAACGCCTCGATGAGCCGCCGGCCGCGGAAGTGGAACCGCTTGAGCAGGAACGCCATCGCCACGCCGACGACGCCGCAGAGCAGCACGCTCGCGGCCGAGATGAACAGCGAGGTGAACAGCGACTCGCGGGCCACCCCGGAGGAGGAGAGGAACTGGAGGTAGTTGTCGGTGCCGTTGGCGCTGACGCTCTCCCGGAAGGTGGCGAACATCGGCTGGACGACGAAGCCCCAGAGCACCAGGACCAGCGGCAGCACCAGCAGGTAGGGGAACCATCGGGAGTTCGCCCCGCCGGCCAGGCGCCGGCCGAGGGCCGCCGCCCAGCCGGGGGCGGTCGGGGTCGCAGCGGTCACGGCTTGACCACCCAGAGCCGCTCGGGTGCGAGCCGCAGGCCCACGACGTCGCCGAGCTTGATGCCGGCGGGCGCGTCGACCAGGGCGGCCATCACCTCGTCACCGTCGACGTCGACTGTGACGTGGGTGGCCATGCCGGTGAACTCGACGTGGCTGACCCGGCCGCGCATGGCCGCGGTGTCGTCGTCGCCGCCGAGCGCGATGTGCTCGGGGCGCGCCGAGACCAGTGCGGTGTCGCCCTCGGTGAGCCCGTGTCCGGCGGGAGCGCCTACCTCGATCGTGGCGCCACCGGGCAGGCGTACCTGGACGCGCTGCTCCGCCGCGCCGGTCACCGGCAGGCTCAGCACGTTGCTGCGTCCGATGAACCGGGCCACGAACGCGTTCGCGGGCTGGTAGTAGACCTCGTGCGGGGTGCCGACCTGCTGGACCCGGCCGGACTCCATGACGGCGATCCGGTCCGACATCGCCATCGCCTCGGCCTGGTCGTGCGTGACGTAGATCGAGGTGGTGCCGCTCTCCCGCTGGATGCGCCGGATCTCGGCACGCGTCTCCTCGCGCAGCTTCGCGTCGAGGTTCGACAGCGGTTCGTCGAGCAGCATGGTGCGGGGACGGATCACCAGTGCCCGCGCCAGCGCGACGCGCTGCTGCTGGCCGCCGGAGAGCGCGTCGATGCGCCGGTCGCCGTAGCCGGCGAGGTGCACCTGTTCGAGCGCCTCGGTGACCCGGCGGGCCTGCTCGGCGCGGGAGACCCGGCGGACCTTGAGCCCGTACGCGACGTTCTGCGCCACCGTCATGTGCGGGAACAGCGCGTAGTTCTGGAACACCATGCCGGTGTCCCGCTTGTTCGGCGTCCAGTGGGTGACGTCGTCGTCGCCGAAGTGGATGTGACCGGACGTCGGGAAGTAGAAGCCGGCCACCATGCGCAGCGTCGTCGTCTTGCCGCAGCCGCTCGGCCCGAGCAGCGTGAAGAACTCGCCGGCTCCGATGGTGACGGTGACGTCATCGACCGCCGCGGAGTCGCTCGACTTGGCGAAGCGCTTACTGACCGCCGTCAGTCGGACATCGATCATTTCGTGGGTCCTTCCAGGACGAAGCCGGGCCGTGCCGGAGCACGGCCCGGTTCCGAGCGTCTTAGCCCTTGCCCTTGATCTGGGCGTTCCAGTGGGTGATCCAGGCGGTCTCGTTCTTGCCGATCACGTTCCAGTCGACGTTCATCGGCTTGAGGTCGAGCTTGGTCAGCCACTCGGGCTTCTCGGCGATGTCGACAGCGGGGATCTGGAAGTAGTCCTTGGCCAGGCTGGCCCGCAGCGAGTCGTCGAACAGGAACTCGAGGAACTTCTTCGCGCCCTCGCTGTTGCCGCCCTTGACCGCGGCCACGCCGTCGACGAGCACCGGCGCGCCGGAGGCCGGCATGACGTAGCCGAACGGCATCTTCTCGTTGGCCTGGAGCAGGATGTCCTGGAGGTTCCAGGCGCTCACCACGCCCTGCTCACGCGACATCTTCAGGTAGAGGTCGCTGGGGTTGGCCGCGTACTCGACGGTGTTGGCGTCGAGCTTGCGCAGCCAGTCGTAGCCGGGCTGCGGGTTGGACCCGTCGGCCGTGAAGCGCTGGATCATCGAGGCGTAGATCGAGCGCATGGTGCCGGAGGCGGCCACGTCCCGGATGATGATCTTGTCTTTCCACTTCGGGTCGACCAGGTCGTCCCAGTCCTTCGGCGCGGTCTCCGGGGTCAGCGCCTTGTTGTTGTACATGATGACCTCGGGCAGCAGGATCTCGCCGAACCAGCGGCCCTCGGCGTCCTTGTACCGCGCGTCGATCTTCGAGGCGAACGACGGCTGCCAGGACTCCAGCAGGCCCTCGGACGCGCCGGCGGCGAGGCCCTGCTGGGTGCCGCCCCACCAGACCGACGCCTGCGGGTTGGCCTTCTCGGCGCGGACCCGCTCCAGCACCTCCTGGGCGCCCATGTTGAGCACCTCGACCTTGCCCTTGTACTCGGGGTTCTTGGTCGTGAACTGCTCGACGACGTAGTCGGTGACCGACTTGTCGCGGGCACTGTAGATGACGACCTTCTCGGCCGACGCGGAGCCGGAGGAGCCGGTGTCCTTGTCGTCGTCGCTGCTGCCGCACGCGCTGACGGCCAGCAGCGCGCTGAACGCGACGGCCAGGGCCAAACGACGTTTCATTGGTACCTCCATTTTGCGGGGGAACTATCGGGAGCGGGGAAAGACGGTGTGCGATCCCGACCCGGGGCGCCGGCGGGTTCGCCGGTTCCCCGGGACGGGGTCGAAGGTCCGCGGATCGCGCCCGGACCGGGGCGCGCCGCATCGCGCCGCGACCGGTCGTCCGGGATACGGACGCGGTCGCCGCGACGGTGACGGTGACGGTGGGGTGGGTGTCGGGGTCGGGGGCGTCGGGGTCGTCGGGGGCCGGGGTCAGGTGGTGGTCAGGGAAGCGAGGGTCGGGGCACCGCGGCCGAGAGCGCGTAGCTGATGGCTCCGTGCAGCACGGCCTGGTCGCCGAGGGTGGCCCGGCGTACCTCGGTGGGAGCCGGCGTCCGGGCGGAGACGAGGGTCTGTAGCTGGTCGAGGGCCGCGTCGTCGAGTTCCGCCGCGGCGCCGCTGAGCAGCACCAGCCCCGGATCGACGACGCAGGCGCAGGAGAGGATGAGCCCGGCCCAGGCGCCGAGGACCTCGTCGAGGTACTCGCGGGCGGGCGCCGAGGTCGCGGCGAGCCCGCTCAGCTCCCGTACCGGTGACTCGGGCCGGCGGCCCGGGTTGAGCGCGACGACCCGCTCCGCGATGGCGTTGACCGACCACCGGGCCTCGAACTCGCCGACGCCGCTGTAGCGGCGCTCGGTCGCGCCGCCCAGCGGCAGGAAGCCGACCTCGCCGGCGGCTCCGCTGGCGCCGCGGCGGACCTTGCCGTCGAGCACGAGGCCGGCGCCGATGCCGTCGGCCACGTGGATCAGCAACAGGTTCGTCACGTCCGCGCCGGCGCCGGCCACGCACTCGCCGGCGGCCATGAGGTTGACGTCGTTGTCGACGACCACGGGTACGCCGAGCCGCCGTTGCACGGATTCGCCGATCGGCCACGCCTCGACCAGTCCGACCGACGGCGCGAGGCGTACCGCGCCGTTGCTGGACACGCCGGGCACCGCGATGGCGACGCCGCGGAGCGAGGGCAGGTTGTCGCCGACCAGGTCGAGGACGAACTCGCAGACGGTCTCCACCACGTTGGCGCCGAGCCGCGCGACGCGGTGCGCGATGACCGCGCCCTCACTGTCGGCGATCTCGCAGCTGATCCGGGGCGGCTCCAGCGACACCGCCGCGACGAGCTCGGCGCGGGGGTTGAACTCGAGCATCTCCCGGGGCCGGCCGGTGGTGGGCGCGCCGGGACCGCGTTCGATGAGGTAACCCTCGGCGACGAGTTCCCGCACGAGCGCGGTCACAGTCGCCGCCGAGAGGCCGGTCATCTCGGCCAGGTCCACGCGGGACAGCCGCCGGGCCTGCCGGGCGGCCAAGATCACCGAGAGACGCTTGATCTCACGGGACCGCTCACGGCTGACCGGACTGGTCGGGGCTTTGTCAGACACACTTTCTTCCTAGTGAGAAAAAATTCTGGCGTCAAGTAACGAGATGATCTCGGTCCGCCGACCAGGGAAAATTCTGCGGCCGACAAGCCGGTCGCGCCGGGGCCAGCCCGACATGTCGCGCAAAACCGAGCCCTGTGGTCCACATTGGGGTGCCAAACCTGGACAAAGACTGCCCGCACGTCACGGCCGACCTCCGGGTGATCGCCCTGAGCAGGGGCGATCGTTTATTCGGATAAGGAAGAAAGTCGTCCGGAGCTATTGACGACGCCTTCGCAAGATCCCTAGGTTACGGCCCGAAGGCCTTCCGGTGGACCGACGTCGCCACCGTGCGTACCGCTCACGCCGTGACGGTGCGCGAGCACCACCATCCCGTTGTCGAGCACCACGACCCCCGAGGACCTCACGGTCCTCTGTGGACAGCTGTCTGCAACACGGCCCGGCACGAGCCACCGTGTCAGCCGGCCCGTGCCGGGCCGACCGTCCCCAGCCGCAGCACTCTCGCTTCGAGACGAAGAGGTATGCCCATGAGATGGCGCACCAGCGCGGCGATCGCCATGTGCGGTCTGCTGTCGTTGGGCCTGGCCACTCCGGCCCAGGCCAACCCCCAGCAAGCATCACCGAAGCCCCAGGCCAAGAAGTCCGACAAGCCGGTCGACCTGGACATCATGTTCATCGGCGCCCACCCGGACGACGAGGCCGGCCAGCTCGGCATGCTCGGATACTGGAACGAGTATCACGGCATGAAGGCCGGCGTCATCACCACCACCCGCGGCGAGGGCGGCGGCAACGCCACCGGTCTCGAGGAGGGCCCGGAGCTCGGCATCCTGCGGGAGGCCGAGGAGCGCAAGGCCGTCGGCTGGGCCGGCGTCGAGCACATCTACAACCTGGACGCGCTGGACTTCTGGTACACCGCCAGCGCTCCCCTGACCGAGGAGGTCTGGGGCCACCAGGAGACGCTGTCCCGGATCGTGCGGGTCCTGCGGACCACCAAGCCCGAGGTCATCCTCACGATGAACCCCTCGGCCACGCAGGGCAACCACGGCAACCACCAGAAGGCGGCCATGCTGGCCGTGGAGGCCTTCTACGCGGCTGCCGACCCGAAGGCGTTCCCGGAGCAGATCAAGAAGGAGGGCCTCCAGCCCTGGCGGGCCTCCCGCATCTTCCAGACCGGCGGCAGCGGCACCACCGGCACCAACGGCCCCGCCTGCGAGACCACCTTCACGCCGGCCGAGGCCAGCAACGTCGTCTTCGGCACCTGGCAGGGCTACGAGTCGGCGCGCCACGACGGCAACCGGTGGAACACGGTCCAGACCTGGGCCCGCCGGGAGTACGTGTCGCAGGGCTGGGGCAACAGCTCCTTCCCGACGACCGACCCCGACGCCATCGGCTGCAACCGGCTGACGCTGATCGACACCCGCACGCCGTACCCGGACCCGAACGTGGGCGCCGGCACCGGTGCGCTCCAGGGCGCCACCCTGCGCGCCCAGGGCGGCCTGCCGCTGGGCACCGAGGTCCACGTGCGTCCGCGCACCTGGGAGGCCGTCGCGGGCCAGCCCATCAAGGTGGACACCGTCCTGTACGCCGAGAAGGCCGTCCCGGGGGCCAAGGTCACCCTGAACGTGCCGGCCGGCTGGACGGTCACCGGCAACGGCAACGTGGGCACGCTGACCCCGCGCAAGGAGGTCGTGAAGACCTTCACGGTCACCCCGCCCGCGCAGGTCGAGGTGGGCACCCGCTTCAAGATCGACGCCACGCTGACCAGCAAGAAGGACGGCAGCGGCACCAGCAGCGCCCGGGTTCAGGGCACCGCGCCGGTGCGCGGCACCCTGGAGCCGCTGGAGGAGATCGCCGACTTCCGCGCGTGGACCGTGCGGAACAAGACCCAGCAGCTCGACGCGCTCATCGAGTCCCTGCTGAACATCCCCAGCGGCGGCACCCGCAGCGTCAAGGTCAACCTGACCAACCACGGCACCCGGGTCGAGTCCGGCGCGGTCAAGCTGAACGTCCCCGCCGGTTTCTCGGTGGCCGAGCAGCAGGTGCCGTACAGCGGGCTCCGGCCGGGCGCCAGCACCTCGGTGACGTTCACAGTCACCAACACCGACACGTCGCTGCCGACGGCCAACCGGGCGCCGGACAACGGCGCCTACCGGGTGCAGATCGAGACCAGCTACACCGGCGGCAGCGCGAACGAGCCCGGTGCGTTCAACCTGGTCCCGGTCACCACGATCCCGAAGGCCGCCAGCGCGCCGACCGTCGACGGACACGCCCACGACAACGAGTACACCGGCGAGGTCATCGACATCTCCACCCGCTGGGAGGGCACCGCCGCCCCGGCGTCGGACATCTCCGGCACCGCCCAGCTGACCCACACCGACGACGCCCTGTACGCCGTCTTCACCATCACCGACGACGTGCTCGGCACCGTCCTGCCGCCGGAGGACTGCAAGCGTCCGCGGCGTAACGACAACATCGAGTTCGGCATCGACCCGCGCGGCAACTCGGCGAACACCTCCACGGTGTTCAACATGGCGCTCTTCCCGGCCACGAAGGACCCGGCCAACGGGAACCCGCCGTGCTTCGCCCGGGAGCGGGACAACCACCAGGGCGGCCCGGAGACCGCGCCTGGCGTGGAGATCGCCTCCGTGGTGACCAGCAGCCCCTACACGGGTTACCGGATTGAGGTCAAGATCCCGTTCAGCGTGCTGCCGGACGCCGTCGACCCGAACCGCATGGGCCTGAACATCCTGGTCAACGACTCGGACACGCAGGACCTGTCCGCGCAGACCCGGGTCGGCTGGTCGACCTGGAGCGGCGTACGGGCCGACCCGTGGCGCTGGGGCAACGCGACGCTGCCGGCCCTGGCGGCGAAGCCGTCGGCGCCGAAGGCTCCGATCATGCCGGACACCGCGGCGCAGAGCGTGGACTCGCCGCAGACCCTCCTGCAGTCCGTCTCGGACGGGGTAGCGCCGGGCGGTTACGCCAAGCTGCCGGACGGCACCGTGAAGATCAAGAAGGTCACCCGCACCGCGAGCAAGGTGTCCGTCCAGCTCCAGGTGAAGAAGGCGGGCACCGCCCGCGCCTTCCTCTGGGACGGCACCCGGGTCGTGGCGGAGACCACCGCCGCTCTGCGCAAGGACGGCACGCTCGTCCTGCCGCTGAGCGGGTCGCTCCCGGCCGGCACCTCGCTGCTCGTCTCGTACGAGCACGGCGGCGCCACCACCGCTCTGGCGAAGAAGATCTGCTGAGCGGACGTTGATCGCGTCGACCTGACGCACACGATGGGCCGGGCCGGCAGGCCCGGCCCATCGTGCCGTCCGCGTCACCCGGGTCGTGCCCCGCTCAGCGGGCCGGTGCCGGGACCGGTGGTGGCGGGTGACACCTCAGCCGGCCGGCGCCACCAGCGGCGCGACGCCAGCGCGGCCAGCCCGGCGCCGGCGGTGTTGAGCAGGACGTCGTCCACGGAGGAGACGCGGTCCAGCCGCAGGACGTACTGCGCGACCTCGACCAGGACCGAGCAGCCGGCCGCGAGCGCCAGGATCCGCGGCACCGACGCCAGCGCCGCGAACCGCAGCGGGCCGAGGAACCCGAGCGCCGCGAACACCAGCAGGTTGCCGACGATCTGGACCGTCACCGTCAGCGGCCCGCTCGCGAGGACGGTGAGCAGGTCCCGAAGCGGCACCAGGCTCACCCGGCCGGGAACCACGCCGGCCCCGTCCCCCGGCAGCATGATCATCCAGACCCACGGCACGGTCCCGTAGACGATGCCCACCTCGGCCAGCGACCTCCGCCACGCCGGCCCCGCCCCGCCGCGCCGTCGGGCCAGGACCCACACCGCGAGCGCAGCCGCCGGCAACGCGGCCACGGTGAGGAGCACGACCCCGTTGATCGTGCCGAACCAGCCGTGCCATCCCTCGATCACGCCGCCTCCACCCGTCCCGCCCCGGATCCGCCGCGCCCGCACCGGGCCCGTGCGGTCCGCTCAGGGTGCCACGCCCGCGCCGACAGGTGACCCCGGCCCGGACATCGCGTATGCGGAGCCCGCGCTTCCTGCCACCGGATTCGCATTCCGCCGCCCGGCCGGTCCCAATCCCTGCCGATCCGCTGATTTACCGGCCGGCATTTCGGCGCGACCCGAAGGGCGCGGCCGTTCCGTCCTCACCGGCGTTCCGCGCTCGCCCATTCCACCACCGAGGCGCAGCCTCCGTCCGGGGCGACAGTGGCGTTCCCGCAGATGAACCCTGGTCGGACGGGCGGAAATTGCACGTCGGCATTCGCCGTACCGGTGGGTGAAGAAAGACTCGCCTAACCAAGGTTAGCCTTATCTTCGTCGTTCGGTATTCGGCGTGGAAACGGCTCCTTCCGGCCGCCAACCCCGCATTCCGTTGTTAAGGTGAGCATGATCCTCACTGACGGCCGACGGGTTTGAGGACCGGCCGCACGGCAAATACCAGATGGCATTCGAGCACCACGAGGCCGGCCGTTCGCTTCCGCCGGCCCGCATGACTTGGAGGCACCATGAAGACCCTGTTGCAGTCTCCGCCGGTACGTGAATGCGCCGCCACCGCGTGCAGCTTCAACGACAACGGCTGCCACGCTCCCGCGATCACCGTGGCGGCGTCCGCCGACGCGGCCTCCTGCGCGACGTTCGTCGAGTCGTCGCTCAGCGGCGGGATCGCGGAGGTCACCGGCGCGGTGGGCGCGTGCGCGCGGGCCGAGTGCGTGTTCAACACCAACCTGGCCTGCACCGCCGAGTCGATCACCGTCGGTCCGGGCGCCACTGTCAGCGACTGCCTCACCTACCAGCCCGCCTGACAGAACCGGACACCACGCTCGTACGGGTTACGACGGTCACCGTCGTGACCCGTACGGCATGCGCGGCACCCGACCCGCCGTTGCAGAGGTAAGCCTTACCTACTACCGTCTGACCTGGGCCGACTTCACCCCTTCCCGGCCGAGGAGACAGACATGGCGTTGCACCCCGCCGGGCGCCCGGCCCCGCCGGCCGGCGTCGTTCCGGTCGCAGGGTCGTCGGCGGGCGGTACGGGCACCTCCTCCACGCCCCGCGACGCCGTCGCCGCCCGGTGCGTGCTGACCGCTGCCTCCTCGCTGCGGCTCACGCTCGGCGACACCACCGCCGACCTCATCTCCGCCCACGCCGTCCTCCCCGACGGCACGATCGTCCTGGCGGTCGACGCGATGAGCCGCACCGGCGGCATGCTGGTCGCCGCGCGCGGCCACAGCGGCGCGGTACGCCTCGACGTGACCCACCTAGCCCCGGTCGCCGTGCGCTCCCGGGTGCGGTCCCGGCTGCGGATCCTCGGCACGGCCCGCCGGTTCGACCCGGCCGTCCTCGACGCCTGCGACCCGGCCACCGTGATGTCGCTGCTCGACCTGCCCCCGGTGGCGCTGTGGGCCGTCGAGCCGGACGAGGTCGTCCTCGACCGGGCCGCCGATCCCGTCGCGGTGGACCTCGGCGCGTACCGCGCGGCCCGGCCGGATCCGATCGCCGTCGACGAGGCCGCCCACCTCGCGCACCTGACGCGCTGCCACCGCGACGTCCTCGACCGGCTCGGCACGCTCGTCGACCCCACAGTCACAGCCGGTTCGGCGCGCGTCGTCCCGGTCGCGCTCGACGCCGAGGGCATCGTGCTGCGGGCGGAGCGGCCGGACGGTCACGCCGACACCCGGTTGTCCTTCGCCCGCCCGGTCACCGCCGGTTCCGGCCTGGCCGAGGCGCTGCGTACGCTGCTCGCCTAGCCTGCCGCGCCGATCTTGGAAGCCGGACGACAGCGGCGGCGACGACGGGGCCCGCCCGGTGGAGGGATGCGCGTCCGGCGAGCCTCACTTCCTCCGGACACCCTGGCCTGGCATCTGCCTGATCGGCGACTTGCACGCTGATTAGACAGATGTCAACCTAGGGACATGTCGAAGCAGCAGGCGCCGATCCCACTCGTCGACCTCAGCGCCGACGCGCCGTGCTGCCCCCCGCTGGCGCAGCGCCGGGTTCCCGCCGAGACGGCCGCGGTGCTCGCGCCCGCGTTCAAGGCCCTCGGCGATCCGGTACGGCTGCAGCTGATGTCGATGATCGCCTCCGCCGAAGGCGGCGAGGTGTGCGTGTGCGACCTGACGCCGGCGTTCGACCTGACCGGGCCGACGATCTCCCACCATCTCAAGACGTTGCGCGAGGCGGGCCTGGTGGACGCCGAGCGGCGGGGCACCTGGGTCTACTACCGCGCGCGGCCGCAGATCCTGCGCCGGCTCGCCGGCCTGCTGTCGATCGAGCCGACCGCCGCGGCGCAGCGGTAGGCCGCCGTACCGCACGGCGCCCTGGGCTTCCGCACAGCGATCCGGCCGATGCCGACTTGACGGCTCCGAGGTTACTCAGCAACAATTGAGTCAATGGAAACTGAGCTTGCTTCTCTGCCCGAGCGCGCCCGGATCCACGCCGCGCTGGGCGATCCGGCCCGCCTGGCCATCGTGGACGCGCTCACCCTGGGCGACGCCTCCCCCGGGGAGATCGCCCACGCCCTCGACATGCCGACGAACCTGGTCGCCCACCACGTCAAGGTCCTCACCGACGCGGGCCTCGTCGTCCGGGGCCGGTCGGAGGGCGATCGGCGGCGCACCTACCTGCGACTCCAGCCGGCCGCCCTCTCCGCTCTCGCGCCGCCACCGCTGGCGGGTGTGCATCGGGTCGTCTTCGTATGCACCCACAACTCCGCCCGCTCGCAGCTGGCCGCGGCGCTGTGGAAGCGACGCACCGACGGCGACGCCGCGTCCGCCGGCACCAGACCGGCGCCGCGGGTCCATCCCCGCGCGGTCGCCGTGGCCCACCGCCACGCCCTCGACCTCGACCCGACCGGCACCGCACACGTCGACGACGTCGTCCGAGACGACGACCTGATCGTCGCCGTCTGCGACAACGCCCACGAGGAGCTCACCGGGCCGATCCGCCCCCGCCTGCACTGGTCCGTGCCGGACCCGGTCCGCGTCGACACCGACGAGGCGTTCGAGGCGGCCTACGCCGACCTCGCCGACCGCGTCGACCGCCTCGCCCCCGCCGCCACGTCGGGAGACACCCGATGACCGGCACCAGCGCCCGCATCCACCAGGAGATCGGGGTACGCGTCGGCACCGACAACCCACGGGAGTGCCCATGAGCACCGCCACCAGAGCCGACCACGCCCCACCGGTGGTGGCACGCCTGTCGCGCCTCGACCGGTTCCTGCCGCTCTGGATCGGCCTGGCCATGGTCGCCGGTCTGCTGCTCGGCCGGATCGTTCCCGGCCTGGACGACGCTCTCGACGCCGTCGAGGTCGGTGGCATCTCCCTGCCCATCGCTCTCGGCCTGCTGATCATGATGTATCCGGTACTGGCCAAGGTCCGCTACGACCGCCTCGACACCGTCACCGGTGACCGGCGTCTCCTGGTCTCGTCGCTGGTCCTTAACTGGATCGTCGGTCCCGCCGTCATGTTCGCCCTGGCCTGGGTCTTCCTGGCCGACCAGCCGGAGTACCGCACCGGTCTGATCATCGTCGGCCTGGCCCGCTGCATCGCGATGGTCATCATCTGGAACGACCTGGCCTGCGGCGACCGGGAGGCGGCGGCGGTCCTCGTCGCCGTCAACTCGGTGTTCCAGGTCCTCGCCTTCGGCCTGCTCGGCTGGTTCTACCTGTCGGTGCTGCCGGGCTGGCTGGGCCTGGACGGCGCCGCGCTGGAGGTCTCCGGCTGGGACATCGCCGGCAACGTGCTCGTCTTCCTCGGCATCCCACTGCTCGCCGGCTACCTCTCCCGCCGCGTCGGCGAACGCGCCAAGGGTCGCGACTGGTACGAGCAGCGGTTCCTGCCCAGGGTCGGACCCGTCGCACTGTACGGACTGCTGTTCACCATCGTCGTCCTGTTCGCCCTGCAGGGCGAGGCCATCACCGACCGGCCGGCCGACGTGGCCCGCATCGCTCTGCCGCTGCTGGCCTACTTCGCCCTCATGTGGGCCGGCTCCTACCTGCTCGGCCGGGCCATCGGCCTGAACTACGAACGCACCACCACCCTGGCGTTCACCGCAGCGGGCAACAACTTCGAACTGGCCATCGCGGTCGCGATCGGCACCTTCGGGATCGCCTCCGGTCAGGCCCTGGCCGGCGTCGTCGGCCCGCTGATCGAGGTCCCGGTCCTCGTCGGCCTGGTCTACGTGTCGCTGTGGGCCCGCGCCCGCCTGTTCCCCACGCCGGGAGCCCGGCCATGAGATGCCTCGACTGCGCCGCGGCACGCCGCGCGGCAATCACCGGAATCATGGAGACCCGATGAGCGACAAGCCCAGCGTCCTGTTCGTCTGCGTGCACAACGCCGGCCGTTCCCAGATGGCCGCCGGCTGGCTGCGCCACCTCGCCGGCGACACCGTCGAGGTCCGCTCCGCCGGCAGCGCACCCGCCGAGACCGTCAACCCCGCCGCCGTACAGGCCATGGCCGAGGTCGGCATCGACATCACCGACCAGACCCCCAGGCTCCTCCGGTACGAGACGGCGGAGTCCTCGGACGTCATCGTCACCATGGGCTGCGGTGACGCCTGCCCCGTCTTCCCCGGCAAGCGGTACGAGGACTGGAAGCTCGAAGACCCCGCGGGCAAGGGCCTCGACGCGGTACGCCCCATCCGGGACGAGATCCGCACCCGGGTGGAACGACTGCTCGCCGAACTGCACCCCACCGCCTGACCGGATGATCCGGTCCTGGTTGCCCGGGCAGGTGGCCGCCATTGGTGCAACGATGCAAGCGTGGGAACTGCGAAAACTGCCACCCCTGCCATCTCGCCACTTGCCGGCGAGCCGATCAAGCGTGCCGATGCCGAGCGGCTCGCGGGAGTCCTGAAGGCGTTCGCCGACCCGGCCCGGCTGCGCCTGCTCAGCCTGATCCAGTCCGCTCCGGAGGGCGAGGCGTCAGTCAGCGACCTCACCGCGCCGCTCGGTCTCTCCCAGCCGACCGTCAGCCATCACCTCCGGATCCTCACCGAGGCCGGCCTGCTCGAGCGGGAGAAGCGGGGTGTGTGGGCGTACTACCGCCTGGTGCCGTCCGCGATCTCGGCGATCGCCGAGTCGTTGACCCCGCCTCGTAAACGGCCGACGAAGAAGGTCCGCTGAGCAGAGGACTGCCGGGCTGCCGCGCGCACCCCCCGGCCTGACCGGGTCGCGCCCCGGGGCGTCAGCCGGCCACCGGGAAGTTGGACCGGACGAGGCCGTCCGGGTCGTGGCGGCGCTTGACCGCCCGGAGCCGGGTCAGGACGGCGGGGGTGAACGCGTCGGCCACCGTCTCGTCCGGGTTGAGGAAGGTCACCGGCTTGCGCCCGCTGACCGGCAGGGCGGCGGCCAGGGCCCGCTGCCGCGCCGTGACCGCCGCCGGGTCGGTGGCGACGCCGAACAGGTAGAGCGCGTACGGCTCGGTGAGCGGGCCGTGCGGGCTGTCGGAGTACCGGGCGAGGGCGCCGCCCAGGTGCCGGAGCTGGACGCTGAGCAGCGGGGCGATCGGGTCGGCCAGCAGCGCCCCGGCCGCGTCGTCGTCGAGGCGGGTCAGCAGTTCGGCGCGGGAGATGCCGGGGCTGGGGGCGGTGGGTTCAGCCGTGATGCCGCCGAGTTCGGTGACCGGCATGATCCGCCTGCTGTCGGAAATCGGCGCGGGCAACCGGTCCAGCGGTGCGAGCAGGTCCCGCGCCCCGGTCCCGTCGCCGAGATAGGTGACGTCGAGGGCCACCATCGGGTCGGCGCCGGGGAGGTGCAGCAGGTCCATCCAGACGGTCAGCTCCTCGGGCGCGGTGGCGGTGATCCGCCGGAACGCCCGCAGCACGTCCGGCGCGTGCGCCGCCGCCCACATCATGCGTCCGCCGTACAGCTCCGGCGCGGGGTGCAGCGCGAGTTCGAGCGCGGTGACGATCACGAAGTCTCCGCCGCCGCCGCGCAGCGCCCAGAACAGGTCGGGGTCGGTCTCGGCGGTGACGCGCCGGTACCGCGCCTCGGCGTCCACGACGTCGAACGCGGTGACCGTGTCGGACACCCAGCCGTACGCGCGGCCGAACCAGCTCAGCCCGCCGCCGAGCGCCACCCCGGTCACGCTGACCACGGGGGAGCTGCCGGGCAGCCCGGTGAGCCCGTACGGCGCGGCGGCGGCCTGGAGCCGGCCGGACGGCACACCCGCGCCGACCCGGGCCCGGCGGGCAGCCGGGTCGATCTCCACGGTGTCCAGGCGGCCGGTCCGCAGCAGGATCGCGCCGTCGGCGCGGCCGGTGGCACCGTGCCCGTTGGGCTGCACGGCGATGCTCAGTCCGGCCGGGCGGGCGAACCGGACGAGCGCGGCGACGTCGTCCGCGTCGGCAGCCTCGACCACCGCCGCCGGTGACTGCGCGACGGCCAGGTTCCAGGCCCGGCCGGCCACCTCGAACCCCTCGTCCCCCGGCAGCAGGACCCGGCCCCGGACGGTGGAGCGCAGCGGGTGCGGGGCGTTCATGATCGTGTCCATGAGCCCACACTAGGGTCGGAAAAGACCCGGACTAAGGGACGTCTCGTAACTGGGTGAAGGCGTTGCGTGGGATGGGGCCGGTGGTCAGCCGGCGAGGATGATGTTGTGGAGGTTGGCGATGCCGGA